>JAPLJL010000378.1 GCA_026388615.1 Pseudomonadota bacterium
ACTAAAAGAAAGAACCATTTATTTTAATAAAAAGGAGGATTTCCAATGTTTGAACTGACCGAGCCCCAAAAAATGATCCAGCAGGTCTTGCGCCAGTGGTGCGATACCGAGCTTCAGCCCAAGGTGGAGGCCCTGGAAAAGGCCGAAATCAATCCCTTTGACTTGATGCGTCAAATGCTGGACGCCTTCGGGATGCGGGACACCATGCGCGAAGGCATGAAGAAGAAGGTGCAGAAGATGCGGGAAAAAGGACCGACTCCCAAGGGCGAGATTGACGAGGACGATCCCATGGCCATGGCCCAGAAGGACATGATGGTCCCGTTCACGATGATCAAGGAACTCTGCCGGGTGGCCCCGGGTTTCGCCATGAGCTTCGGGGTTTCCACCGCCTTGGCCGGCGGAACCATCCTCTCCAAGGGGAATGCCGACCAGATCGAGAAGTGGGGCATCCCGATTACCGCCCTGGACAAGGTGGGCTGCTGGTGTCTGACCGAGCCGGGAGCCGGCTCCGACGCCTTCGGGAGCATGAAAACCACGGTTAAACCGAAGGGTGAAGATTACATCATGAACGGGCAGAAAACCTTTATCACCAACGCTCCCTACGGGGAAATTTTCGTGGTCTACGCCAAGATCGACCGCGGCCAGCCCAAGGACAAGCAGCCGGTGCACGCCTTCGTCCTGGAGAAGGGGATGACGGGTCTTTCCCTCGGGAAACCCTTCGACAAAATGGGGATGAAGGATTCCCCCACCGGAGAGGTCTTCTTTGACGACGTTTTGGTGCCCAAATTCAACCTCCTGGGGGTCGAGAAGGATAATCTCCGCGACCAGGCCAAGGAGAGCCTCGGGAACGAGCGCTCCGGCGTGCCGGCGATGTGCCTGGGAATCATCGAAAAGTGCTTCGAGGAATCGGTCAAATACGCCCGGGAGCGCAAGCAGTTCGGCAAACCGATTGGGGAGTTCCAGGCCATCCAGCTGAAAATCGCGAACATGTACATCAAGTACAAGAATGTGGAAAACATGGTCTTCCGGCTGGCCTGGATGGGCTCATCGGGGAAGCGGGACATGGCTTTCATCTGCGCGAGCAAGGCCTACGCCGCCCAGGCCGCCATCGAGGTGGCCATGGACGCCATCCAGATTTTCGGTGGTTATGGTTACATGAAAGAATATCATGTTGAAAAACTGCTCCGGGATGCTAAACTCTTAGAGCTTGGGGCCGGCACTACCGATATCAATCTCCTGACCGCGGCCAAGTTTCTACTCAAGGAATAATTGAAGTTTTGAAATCAAATTTATTTGAAAGGAGGAATTCAAATGGCAGACGTAAGATTTGACGGAAAAGTGGCAATCATTACCGGTGCGGGTGGAGGCTTGGGACGGTCCCACGCCATGCTGCTGGCTTCCCGGGGCGCCTCGGTGGTCGTGAACGACCTGGGCGGCGCGATTGACGGGACCGGCTCGGACTCGGCGGCGGCGGTAAAGGTTTGCAAAGAAATCGAGGCCAAAGGCGGAAAGGCCGCGCCGGATTTCAACAGCGTATCCACGATGGACGGGGCCATGGGCCTGATCGAGACCGCGAAAAAGGCTTTCGGCAAGGTGGACATCCTGGTCAACAACGCCGGGATCCTCCGCGACGTGTCCCTTCTGAAAATGAAGGAAGCGGACTGGGACGCGGTCATCGCCGTGCATCTCAAGGGCACTTTCAACTGCACCAAGGCGGCCTTCCCGTTAATGAAGGAGCAGGGCTACGGGCGGATCGTGAACACCACCTCCTCCGCCGGTCTCTTCGGCAACTTCGGCCAGTGCAATTACGCCGCGGCCAAGATGGGGATCGTCGGCTTCACCAATTCGATCAAGCACGAGGGCGCCAAGTACAACATCAAGGTCAACGTGATCGCCCCCTTCGGCGGAACCCGGCTGACCGCCACGGTTCTGCCCCCGCCGATGCTCGAGGCGATGAAGCCCGAGGTGGTTTCCCCGATGGTGGCCTATATGTGCGCCGAGGAATGCGAGCTGACGGGGAACATTGTCGTGGCCGGCGCCGCTTACTTCGGGCGGGTAGCGATGCGGGAAGGCAAGGGCTGCGCTTTTGACAGCTCTAAGCCGGTTTCGATCGAAATGATCCGCGAAAACCTGGCCAAGATTACGGACATGACGGACAACCGGGAATTCGACAGCGTGAACGAAGAAGGCATGGACCGGATTTTCTCCAACATCAAGACTTAATAGTTAAGTTTCAGAGTTTTTTTAGATAATTTTTTTCCGCCCGCCGGCCCTTCGGGCCGGCGGGCGCCCTTATCTATCCGGGGCCAGGGAAAATCAAAATACGGAGGATATATGCCGGCAGATCTTTCGGTAATCAAAGACATGCTCGAAGGCGTGGCTTTTTCGCAGAAATGCGGGGTTAAGATTGATGTCTTCGAACCCGGCAAGGTGGTAGTTTCGATGGCGGCCCAGGACTGGTTTTTCACCCCGATGGGAACCGTCGCCGCCGGCCCGATCTTCACCCTGGCGGAAATGGCGGGGGCGGTGCTCCTCTCCGCCTCGCTCGATCTGACCAAGTACTCGCTGGTGGCGAAGCGGCTCGAGATCCAATTCCGGCGGCCGGGGCAGGGGGCGTTGAAAACCGAGCTGACCATGACCGAAGACGAAGTCAAGAAGATTGAAGCCGAAAACGCAGCGGCCGGTGGAAAAAGCGACGCGCCGGTGAAGATTGACATCGTCGGAGAAAACGGAAAGGTTGTGGCCGAGATTCTGGGGATCTACCAGATCAGAAAATTGGGGTAAAGATGGAAAGGATCGGAATCGTCGGAGTTGGAATGACCCCGATCTCCTCCGGGAAGAAAGAGGTGTTTTACGACGCTTCTTTCGAGGCGGCCCGCCGGACGCTGGCGGATGCCCGGCTGGACCAGGGAGCCCTAGACCAGGTGGTGACCGCCGGTTACGACCTGGCCTGCGGCCGGACCATTACCAACATGTATACCACGCCGGCAGCCGGCGGCTATATCAAGGATGAAACCCGGATCAGCGACGACGGGATGTTCGCGCTGGCCCAGGCCTGGATGCGGATCGGGGCCGGTTTCGGCGCCACCATGTGTCTGGCCTACGGGGTCTGCTCGGAGGCGCCGATGCCGCTGGTCTCCAGCCTGATGTTCGATCCGCTTTTCCACCGCCCCTTCGGTCTCTACTCCGGCAATGCCGCGGCCCTGCAGGCCTCCGTTTACTGCTCGGAGTTCCGGGTCAAGCCCGAAGACGCCGCCCTGGTGGTGGTCAAAAATCTCAAGCAGGGGAGCAAAAACCCGCGGTCCCGCAAAGTGAAGCCGGTGACCCGAAAACAGGTGGAGAAAAGCCCGATGTCGGCCTGGCCGCTCCGGGAGCTCGACCTTCCCAGTTATTCGGACGGCACGGTCGGGATCATCATGGCCCCGGAGCACGAGGCCAAGCGGATCTCTCCCTGCCCGATCTGGATCGAAGCGGTCGGCTGGTCCATCGACAGCTATTATCTGGGGGAAAGAAACCTGGCCGAGCTCAAATCCCTCTCCGAAGCGGCCCGGCGGGCTTATCTCATGGCCGGGATCAAGGATCCGGCCAAGGAGATCCAGGTTTTCGAGGTGGCGGAACAAAGTTCATATTATGAAATTATGGCGTACGAAGCCCTGGGCCTGATTTCCTCAGGCGAAGGGGCAAAACTGATCCGGAGCGGGGCGACCGAATTATCGGGCCGGATCCCGGTCAACCCTTCCGGCGGGGCGATTGCCGCCGATCCGGTGGCGGCCACCGGGCTGTTCCGGGTGGCGGAGGCGGTCCTTCAGCTCCAGGGCCGGGCGGGCAAAGTCCAGGTCCCGGGGGCCAAGCGCGCCCTGGCCTCGGTGAGTTCCGGACCCGCCGGCCAGGCCAGTTGCGTGGTTATTTTGAGGAGGGACTGACATGCGCAGGGTAGCCATAATCGGGGTGGGGCAGACCAAGTTCCGGACCCGGAGGGATGACTGCACTCACGAGGAATTGACCTTCGAGGGTGTTTCCCGGGCGTTGGAAGACGCGGCCCTCTCCATTTCGCAGATTGATTCTTTCGTTTACGGGACCATGGACCCCTTTGACGGGGTCAACAGCCCGGATAAATGGTGCGTGGGCGGAGCCGGCGCAGTCGGCAAGCCCTATATCAAGATTTCCACCGGCGGGACCACCGGCCTGACCGCCGGGATCGCGGCCTACCACCAGGTGGCCTCCGGGGCTTTTGACATCGCCATGGCGGTCTGCACCCAGCGGGTGGGGGTGGGGGACGATGCCCAGTCGATTTTAAATACCTGCGTCTGCCCGATCTACGAGCGGGACGCCGGCGCTGGGGCGATCACCGTGGGGGCCCAACAGGCTTCACGGCACATGTTCAAGTACGGCTCCACCGACTACCAGCGGGCGCTGATTTCCGTGGACGCCCATAAAAACGCCCTGAACAATCCCTACGCCCACATCCAGGTGGATGTGAACCCGGATGACGTCCTCAATTCCCGGATGATCGAATGGCCTTTGCGGCTCCTGGAATGCTGCCCGCGCTCGGATGGGGCCTGCGCGGTGATCTTTGCCTCGGAAGAAATGGCGAAAAAGCTTTGCCCTAAGCCCGCCTGGGTCTGGGGCGAAGCCTCGATTATAGATTCGTATTGGTGGGGGGAGCGTCCCGACCTGGCTGACTGGGATACCCTTTCCCTGGCCGGGCGGCGGCTTTTTAAAATGGCGGGGATTGAGAATCCGCTCAAGGAAATCGATGTGGCCGAGCTTTATGCCCCCTTTACTTCCCAGATCCTCCTGGAACTGGAAGCCCTGGGGTTCTGCGGCAAGGGGGAAGCCGGTCCGCTGATTGAAAAGGGTGTATTTAAGATGGACGGGGAGATGGCGGTTACTCCTTCGGGAGGGGTGCTCTGCACCAACCCGATCGGGGCCACCGGCCTGGTCCGGCTTACCGAAGCGGTGCTGCAGGTGACCGGGAAGGCGGATAAACGCCAGGTTCCCGGCGCCGAGGTGGCTCTGGCGCACGCCTGGGGCGGAACGATGCAGTTGCACGCCCTCATGATCGTGGGCAAACATAAAAGGTGATGACAAATCCAAATGTCAAAGCTCAAAGTTTCCCTCGACCCTGAGTCTCATGCTCGGGACCGAAGGGCAAATAAAGCCCAAAGCTCAAATGCCCAAACTTTGACACTTTGAATTTTGACATTTATTTGAACTCGGATTTTGAAATTTGAACTTTTATGGTAGCCGCGGGCTTTTACCCGCGAGCAGGTAACAGGAAATTAAAAGTAGGGGAGCCCCTCAGCGGGCTCCCGAAGAAATTGCGGAGGAACGATGGCGGAGAAAAAAGAGGAATTCATCAAGGTCAAGGCCAACTGGAACATTCCCTTCACCCATTCAGCCGGCAGATGCGCCAGCCACTTCTTCCAGGAAATGCGGGACAAGAAACGGATCCTCGGGATCCGCTGCCCGAAGTGCCAGCGGGTGATGCTGCCTCCGCGTTCCTTCTGCGAGCGCTGCTTTGTCGAGACGACCGACTGGGTGCCCGTGAAGGACGAGGGCGTGGTGGACTCGGTTTCCATCAACTACATGGAATACACCGGGATGCCCAAGCCCCCCTACGCCATCGCCTTTATCAAGCTGGACGGCGCCGACTCCCGCCTGATGCATTTTGTCGGCGGGGTCGATCTCTCCGATTGGAAAAAGGCCAAGGATCTCGTGAAAATCGGCACCCGGGTCAAGGCGGTCTGGAAGGAAGAGCGCGAGGGCCGGATGACTGATATCATGTATTTCAAGCCCGTCTCCGCCAAGTAGTAAGAATGGCTGTCATTGCGAGCGGCCTGACCGAGCCGACTTGTCGAGTCGGCCAGGAAGCGAAGCAATCTCACATTAATTTATGATTTAACAAGGTTT
>JAPLJL010000379.1 GCA_026388615.1 Pseudomonadota bacterium
GGTTTTCATGGCCTTGTCCAGCTCGGCCTCGATCCCGAAATGGTCGAGGATGGGCTCGGCCCGGTTGTAGAGCTCGATGGGGTCTTCCTTGCGTCTCCGGGACGGATTCACCCAGCGCTGGAAGTATTCCTGGGCCTGCTGAAAGACGACCGGGGAATCGATCACGATTTTTTTCACCTCGGGGGTGTAAAGATCCCGGATCACCCGGAGGGAAAGGTTCAAGTCCTGGTGGATCAGCACCGGGGCGGGCCGGAGGTTTTTCTGTTTCTGAGTCTCCCGCCAGGAGGAAAGGATCCAATCCAGGTCCTGCCGGATTTCCGCCTCGCCCGCTCCGAGGGCCGCGGTGCGGACGATGAACCCGAGTCCGGGGGGCCGGAAACTCGCCAACAGCTGGCGGAGGCGTTTGCGTTCATTCGCCGCCTCGATCCGGCGCGAGATCCCGATCCGGTTGAAGGTCGGCATCAGCACCAGATAGCGGCCGGGGATCGAGATGTGGGTGGTCACCCGGGCGCCCTTGGCCTCGATCGGTTCCTTGGAAACCTGAACCAGGATTTCCTCCCCTTCCCGGACCAGGTCCTCGATCTTGGTATGCGCGCGGTATTCCGGCTTCCGCCGGGAATGGCCGGCCTGTTCCTCGTTCTCCTCCGCCATCTTGTCGAACTCCTCGCTTTCCCGCTGGATTTCCGAGACGTAGAGGAAGGCGTTCCGCTCCAGGCCGATATTGACGAAGGTGGACTGCATGCCCGGGAGGACCTTGACCACCCGGCCCTTGTAGATGTTGCCGACCACGCTTTTCTCCCCGGGCCGCTCCAGGTAAAACTCGGAAAGGACGCCCTTTTCCAGGAGGGCGATGCGGACCTCGGAGCCGGTGACATTGACGATTATTTCGGAAGACATTTTTCCCCCTCGTTCAGCTCGAACCGGGTTAGGACCGGGGCGAGATCCGCCAGCTCCTCTTCCGCGATGCCCCAGTATTCGGAAAGCACCCGGAGCGGTTTTTCCCCCCGGCCTTCGACAAAAGGAATAACCAATTTAAGTTTCCGCTCCGCGAGCGGAATAATAACGGTCCCGCGGACCCCCGCCTGGGGCGGGGGAGGAGCGGCCGCGGCCGGTTTTTTTTCAAACAGGTGGGGATGCCCGGAGAGATCGATTTCATATTCGACGGAGAAGACCTGGGAGAAGATCGAAGGGGACCGGAGCGGGATTTCCCGGGCGGCGGAAAGCGCCAGGCTCTCCGGCAGTTCCCGGTTCAGGGCCTCCAGGATTTCCGCCGGCGGCCGGAACTCGATGAGCTCGAGGTCCAGGTAGAGGGCCTGGGCTTCCAGGCCCACGGGCAGGGCAGGGCCGAAAGCCATGGTGGGGAGGGGATGAAACCCCTCCGAGTAGCGTACCGGCAGGCGGGCCCGCCGGACCGCCCGGATGAAAACCTGCTGGAGTTCGAGCTGGCTCAGAAATCTCGCCGGCCCCCGCTTGGCGAAGGTCAGCCGATAGCGGCTGGTCCAGACCCGCTTTTTCCCCTCGGGAAAGGTCGCCCGCTCCCGGGCCGGCGCCGGACCGGAGGAAAAAACCGGTTCCCGGACGGTGGCCAGGCGGGAGGAGAGCTCGGGCCGCCGCCCGTCCCCGGTCGCGCAGAGTCCGCACCGGGCGCATCCCCCGGGTCCGGCCAGGCAGGGGGCGGTCTGTTCCCCCCGGCGGGATTTTTCCCGTTCCTGAACCAGGAATTCCCGGTTCGGGCCGGGGCAGAGGTGATCCCAGGGCAGGGGAGTGTCCAGCTCCAGGGGCCCGAGCAGGGTTTCCGGGTCCAGGCCTTCTTCCCGGAAGGCCTGCTCCCAGAGCTCGGGGCGGAAATATTCCTTCCAGCTGTCCAGCCGGGCCCCGAGCCGGAAGGCCCGCTCGATCACCCCGGCCATCCGCCGGTCGCCCCGGGCCAGGATGCCCTCGAGCCAGGAAAAAACGGGGGGATGGAACTTGAATTCCACCCCGGTGCGCCGGAGCAGCTTTTTCAGGGTTTCCCGGATATTTTCCAGCTCGGCCCGGGAGGCCATCCGTTCCCACTGAAAGGGGGTTTGGGCCTTGGGGATGAATCCCCCGACGCTGACCCGGAGGCTCTTGCCCGAACCCGGGCGGCCGGCTTCGGCCTTGATCCGGCCGACCAGGGCGGCGATGGCCTCGATATCCGCGGGGGTTTCCCCGGGGAGTCCGACCATGAAATAGAGTTTGACCGCGGTCCAGCCGGCGGCGAAAATGCGCCGGACCGACTCGACGATCTCGGCGTCGGTGGTAAGCTTATTCAGACTAGCGCGGAGCCTTTCCGAACCGGCCTCGGGAGCCAGGGTGATGCCCCCGCGCTTGACCCGGGAAAGCTCGGAGAGGATCGCGGGATCCAGGGGCCGGACCCGGAGGGAAGGCAGGGAAAAAGCCAGTTTCCGCTCGACCATGGACCGGTTCAGGTCCGCCAGGAGCTTTCCCAGCTGGCTGTAGTCCGAGGCGCTGAGGGAAAGGAGGGTGGCTTCCTCGTAGCCGGTCCGGTCCAGGCTGTCCCGGATGAGTTCCACGACCTGCCGGGGCGAACGCTCCCGGGTCGGCCGGTAGACCATTCCCGCCTGGCAGAAGCGGCAGCCGCCCGCGCAGCCGCGGGCAAGTTCGACCACGATCCGGTTATGAACAATATCGGTATAGGGAACGATGGGCGCGGAAGGAAAAGGGGACGCGTCCAGGTTAGGAACCACCGCCCGCTCGATCTTCCGGCCCGGGGTCCGGGCGCCTTCCGGATAAAAAGCGGGCACGTATACCCCCGTGACCTCGGCCAGGGAACGGAGCAGGTCGGTTTTGTTCCCGCCGGCCTTCCGGTTCGAAAGGAAACGGTCGGAAATTTCCAGGATGGCCTTTTCCCCTTCCCCGATGAGGATGGCGTCGAAAAAAGGGGCAATCGGCTCAGGGTTGAAAACCCCGCCCCCGCCGCCTAAAACCAGGGGGAACTTTTCCCCCCGGGCCTCGGCCCGGAGGGGCAGGCCGCTCAAATCGAGCAGGTTCAGGATTCCGGTCAGGTTGAGTTCATGGGGAACGGAGATGCCGAGGATGTCGAAATCGCCGAGGGGCGTGTCGGATTCCAGAGAGGTCAGGCTCACGCCCCGGGAGCGCAGGAGCTCTTCCAGGTCGGGGGCGGGGACGAAGGCCCGCTCCGCCCAGATCTCTTCCCGCTGGTTCAGGACGTGGTAAATGATTTTCAGGCCCAGGTTGCTCATCCCGATCTCGTAGAGATCGGGGAAGGCCAGGGCCACGCGGATTTTTACCCGGCTGGAATCCTTCTGGATGGCATTGAATTCCCGGCCCAGATAACGGCTCGGTTTTCGCACGCGGGAG
>JAPLJL010000017.1 GCA_026388615.1 Pseudomonadota bacterium
TGCATAATCAGGTTGGAATTTGAATCTTTCTTTTTTAATCATGGGTGTCCGCGATTTCTAAAACCTTAACCTTTGTGATCCTTTGCCAATCCAATCCTCCGTCTTTCTTTCGAGGCATATCTTCCTTTTCATAGTCGGGAACAACTATTAATCGATATGGGTTTTTAATATCAAGAGAAATTTGCCCGGCTCGGTCTTGGATTAATTCATGCGCGCGCATCTGGGGCAATTTCCTTAAATCTTCAAGGTTTTCAGCCGCACCAAGCTCAATTAGCCTTCGCATTATCAACTTGGCTTGTTCCGGCCCCAACCGGTGGCGAAGAATCTTCTCATTCGAGAGTATTTTATGAGTTTTGGAATTACAGAAGGAGATTAACATACTTTTAATATTTTGTCAATATCCATTAACCTTTTGGGTTAATAGATATAATCATATTCAATTTACTAGGAACTGGTCGCAATTTGCGACCACCTTTGCTTTTTCTTTAGCGTTAAGCTGAAACATGAAATCTTCGGGGAACCGTTTTCGATTGCGCTTTACTTGTTCATTTAATCTTTTCGTATTAACCGCATATAATTCGGCCAAGTCAGAAGCCAACATAACTTTTTGGCCTCGGATAAACAGGATTTTTCTCTCAATAATTTCAGAAGGGATTACAGAAGATTTTTCTTTCCGCATAATTATTTAGGTATTATCATGCCTATTTATCACCATTTTTATTATTATGTCCCGACAATGTCAAGGAAAAATAATCGAGATTGCCACGCCCTGCCAGGGGCGGGACTCCCTGGCCGACCCTAGTGGTCGGCTCGGGCAGGCTCCCCCCAGGGGAGAGGAAAAAATAGGATTGGTAAATCCTATCCGTTAACCAAGATCAAGAAAACGCCATTCGCGGTGCTTTTGAGAACCGGTCGCAATTTGCGACCGGTTGGACCCAGACTGCTCAGCTTCAAGATCAGAGCTTACCGATTAACGCTTTCCTGCGGTCCTAAAATTTTCTCAAGTTGGTCAATCAGAGGAGGCAAATCTTCGGAAACAGTTTTCCAAACCTGTTCAAGATCAATATCAAAATATACATGCACGAGGCGGTTCCGCATCGCCACAATTTGATTCCACGCGATTTCCGGGTAACTATCCCTGGTCTCTTTTCCAACCCGTGACGCTGCTTCTCCGACAATCTCTACGCATTTAACTAATCCCAATACCCGGATATGATCTTTTCCCAAGTCACTTCGCGTAGATCCACTCGTTGAGTTTACGGCTTCCTTGGCCGCATCCAACATATGTTTAATGCGGATTTTGTCATCCTTGAGCATATTGGATCACACTCTCACGCATTACTTCATCGCGGAAATAGCGGCTCAGTTCCGAGGGGGTCCGGAGGTCAACCTTGCGCCCGAGAACTTCCGAAAGCTCCAATTCCAATCCGGCCATCCGGAGCAAGCCCACCGTAAATTCCGGCTCGAATTCAATAAGCACGTCAATATCGCTATCGGGTCCAAAATCATCACGCAGAACGGAACCGAATAACGCCATTCGAATGATATGGTGCCGACGGCAAAAATCTGAAATCTTCTTATTGTCTATTGGAATATGAACCAAATCAGATCTCCGTTTTTAAATTCTCCGCTGAATATTCACTTATTGGAATTGTATGCCTATTTTAAAAGAATTTCAATTTTGATTATTTCCAAGAATCTCTCGGGATATTGGCTGCCATGATCGCCTCATGCTCGGCAAGAGCATAGAGCAAGTATTATATATATTAACCGCGCTTCAAAGTCACATTTTGTGATCTTGAACGCCTAACAGACACCAGCTTCGATGGAGCTTCCTGAAGATATCACAAATTGTGATATGCTCATAATCCCCTCGCGTTTCCAGGTATTATCATGCCTATTTATCACCATTTTTATTCTCATATCCCGGCAATGTCAAGCAAAAAAAGGGAGCCCATAAAGGGCTCCCCTAAAAACAATTCCTGCTTTCTAGCTTTCCAGCGCTTATCTTCTCAGCTTTTGCTTATTGCCACATTCCGTCCGGGTTCATGGGTGTTGTGTTTGCTCCGATACCCGATGTTCCCAGCCAGGTAAAGAAACGGATGGCTCCGGTTCTCCCAAAACCTCCGGAGAATCTCATAGGGCTTGAAAAACTCCCTTCCCACCCAGTCGGAGCCCGCCTGCAGTTCCTCCGGGGACATCTTCAGCGGGTGGAAAACCACGCTTCCGCAGTCGTACTTGGACCAATCCTTTTCGAATATCCTCCCCTCCTTTTCCATTTGTTCATAAAAGATCGTCCCCGGAAAAGGGGTCAGGATGCTGATGTTAGCGTAAGCGATCTTGTTTTTTTTGTAGAAATCCAGCATCTGCTCGAAGATATTCTTGTCATCCGTGTCAAAACCGAAAACCGTTCCGGCGATAATGTGGATCCCCACCCGATGAATCTCCTTTATGAGCGCGGGGTAATTCTCCACGTTGTTGCATTTTTTATTGGACTGTAAGATTGATTGTTTATTCACGCTCTCAATCCCGACGAAAAGCCCCAGACAACCGCTTTGGCTCGCCAGTTCCACCAGTTCCCGATCCTTGGCAAAGCCCAGAATCGCCTGTCCGCCCCATTTTATTTTTAACGGGATCAATTTAGTGAAGAGTTCCTTGGCGTATTTCGGGTTGCCCACGATATTGTCATCCACAAAAAAGAAATATTTATCCCCGCACCGCTTGAGCTCCGAGATGATTTCATCCACGGGCCGGGAACGAAACTTGGGACCGTAGAATTTCGTGACGCTACAGAAGGTGCAGCTGTAGGGGCACCCCCGCGAGGCCTGGATGGGGGTGTAGAACATCTTCTGCTTAACCAGATCGTATTTGGGGGAGGGCAAGTTCCTCAGATGATGGAATTCTTCGCTTCGATATATTTTTTTCAGCTCCCCGCGTTTGAGATCAGCAAGAACACTATCCCAGACGCATTCCGCCTCTCCCACGACCACCGCATCAAAATGCGCCGCGGCTTCGTCGGGCAGGCTGGAAGGATGGATCCCCCCCGCGATGGTGATCACCCCTCGTTTCCGGAATTCCCGGGCGATTTCATACCCTCTCTTGGCCTGGGCGGTCATCATGCTTATTCCCGCCACGGAACCCGGACCGAGATTGAAATCGATCTCCTTGACTTCCTCGTCGGTTATTTTCACCTCGATCTCGGGCGGGCAAAGCGCGGCGACGAGAGGAAGGGTGAGCTGAGGGATCCTTCGACCCTTTTCCATCCGCATTTCTTTGTAGAGCGGATAAATAAGTTCTATCTTTCCTGTGAATTCCATACGATTACAGTGCCATCCTTTCGGTTTTCGGCCGATTCACTCCGGATCCGAGCGGCCTTCCTAGTGTAGTGTTTCATATATGGCTTTACATAATCAGGGTTGAAGTCATCCTCGATTTGTATGGTGTAGGGGCGGCCTTCCCTGGCCGGTTATGCCCGGCTCGGGTAGGCGCAATGACAAAAAAGGATCAGCCGCGCAAGTATTTCTCCTCCCCCATCCCGAAAAAATTGTCTACAGATAATTTTGCGCCGGTAGCATCCTTGATGTAGCCTTTGAATTTGCCGAACGGGCCGCGGTACTTGGTTTTTAACACCAGTAAATTCATATCGATGTTGCCCGGAACCGTCGGGGTGAAGATGATGTCAACCATCCCGCAATCATCTTTGATGATCCAGTCTTTTGCCACACCATCCGGACGGGAGAACTTGACCGGCGGCAAGAGATGCAACTTACCACCGATCCAGAGGCAGTTTTCATTGTATCTTTCCTGATCTTTGACCTGGTTACAGGTAAGGTTGAATCCGGTCAGATTGCCCGATTCGTAAGCCACGCCTGTAACCCAGTCGTACTTCAACACATACGGATAAAAAGCCTTGTGGTCATCAATGATGGCGAAACTGTTTCCCTGGGAGAAAACGATTTTCTCTTCCCCTAGCGTGAGGTTTCCCTGCATCGGCATCAGGCATTTGTGGGAATAGAGCGCCCGGTTTTCCCCGAGAGGCAGAGAAACCACAATCGAGGTGACCCGCTTCGGGTCGTGAAGCGCTTCGAAACGGGCCTTCACGTCCGGCAGATCCTTGAACGAGTTGATTTCGATTTCAATCACGAATTTTTCCTGGTCTAGGTGGTCGTGGATCCGGAGCTCGAAATCTGGTGATTGATATACTCCCTCGGAATTCCAGAGCGAGCCGGGGATCTTTAAAGTCCAGGCCGGGACGATTTTTTCGTAAAGGAATTTCTTGTCTTTTTTCCGGTCGTAGCAGATGAACTGGACCAGGCCCGCCAGCTTGGCGCTGTAAAGCACCGCCAGCATAAAATAGTTTTCGTTCCCCAGCTGGAAGGCCTGCCATTCCTTCAAGCGCTGATTGTTGATGAACCGGGGGTACGGACGGCCCAGGGGATTTATCGCATCCAGGGGGTTAACGTTCCGGAAGGGACGGTCGAATGTCCCGAAATTGAATCTTCCCCCCGTAACCAGGCTTCCGGGATTGGGAAGGATCTCTCTTTTATAGTCAGGCATCGCCTTCCAGTGTAAATCCAACCAAGGCCGGGCCGCAATCGTAGATGAACGCAAAGGTGATTTACGAATGACGATTGACGATTGTAGAGTGAAAACCAAAGGAACCAGAGCACTAATAACCAATAACGAATCCCAATTATCAAACAAATTCTATAATTATTTTAAACCCAGATTTTATTAATAATATGTTTTTTCAATCGTCAATCGTCATTCGTCAATCGTCAATTGATAATTCCGCAATTAGCGTGATTTAATCAGATAAGTAAGCCCTGTCAGTTAACCCAGATAACATAAACCTGCGGACCGAAAATGGCCGATTTGCCCTAACTCCTCTATATATATAATAATAAATAATACTCTTTGCATTACCCCGGGGGCTATGATAAATTTTTAGTTTAGACCGAAAGGCCCATGATATGAGTCTGGTAGGACGTCTAGAAGACCTCAGTCTAGTTGATATTCTGCAGATCATTGCCCTTTCCGGGAAATCCGGGGTGCTCACCCTGAATAACCGGGGCAAGGAATCCCGGATCATTTTTAAGAACGGGCAGATCATCAGCATCCTGGGCACCGGCGAAAAGGAAAATATCGCCAACCTCCTGATTCACGAAGGGGTGATCACCCTCCCGGTGCTGAAGGACGCCGTTTCCCACCTCCGGACGATCAAGTTCCGCCGGAACCTGGCCTGGGTCCTCTCCGAAAGGTTTAATCAGAGCCAGGAAAAGATCGAAAATACGATCCGCCGCTACGTCGAAAGCCATGTCCGCCGCCTGCTGGAATGGAAGGACGGCCTCTTCAATTTCGATCTCAAGGAAACCGACGAGGAAATCGACAAGCTCACCAGCGACCCCCTCCAGCCCCTCCTCCGCAAAGGCCTCAGCACCTCGTCGCTGATCCTGCCGCCCGCCGCCGCGGCCGGGGATAAGCCCGCCCCCCCCTCCGAAAACCTGGCCGAGCTTTTCAAGGGCTTCGCCGCGGAGGAGGGGCTCTCCCCCGAGGGCGACGAATTCCTGGCCAGCGTGCGCAAGGAAATCTCCCGGAGCACGGGGGAAAACCTGGACCTCCCCCGGCCGGGAGGGGAAGCGGGCGACGAGCCGGTCATGGCCAGCCCCGGGCTGCGCCTGCTCCGGTCCATGGTGGAGGAATTGAACGACCCCAACCGTTACACCGACATTTCCCTGCTCGTCCTCCGTTTCGCGAGCGAGCTCATGAACCGGGCCGTGCTCCTCATGGTCCGGAAACGGGCGATCGGCGGCCTGGGCCAGTTCGGGATACGCCTGAGCGATGGAGTCAACCCCGAAAACCGGGTCCGCGAGATCCGGGTCCCCATCGACGAGATTTCTATTTTCCGCGAGGTGGTGGAAAACAAGGCCCCGATCCGGCGCAAGCTCCGGCGGGCCAACCCCTGGGAGGAATACTTTATCCAGATGCTCGGAGGCGAGCAGCCGGAAGAATCGTTTTTCGGACCGATGGTAAGCCGCGGCCAGGTGCTGATCATTCTCTACGGGGATAATCTGCCCGAACGGCGGAGGATCGGGGATTCCACCGGGCTGGAAATCTTTCTCTCCCAGGCCGGGCTGGCCATGGAAAAGGCCTTTTTGGAACGGAAACTGAAGGAGGTTCCTTCTCTTGGCAAAGAACATCCTTATAGTTGAAGATTCCGCGGCAATGCGGAGCATGATCGACTCCATCCTCGGGGATTTGGCGGGGGAGGAATTCGTGATCACCGAGGCCCAGAACGGCTTCGAGGCCCTCAAGCTCCTGCCCCGGGTCCAGTTCGACCTGATCCTGACCGACATCAACATGCCCGACATCAACGGTCTCGAGCTTTTGGCCTTCTTGAAATCCAACCCCCGTTACCGGGAGATCCCGACCGTGGTCATCACCACCGAAGGCAAGGCGGAGGACCGCCAGCGGGGCCTGGCCCTGGGGGCCGATGAATACCTGATCAAGCCGTTTTCCCCGGAGAACCTGATCGCCTCGATCAAGCGCCTGCTGGGGAAAACCGGGCCCAAGGGATGAGCAAAGAAAAGGAAAAAGAGAAAAAACCGCAGGGGCGGGGGACCCGGGCCCGGCAGGAGTTCGTCTCCGAGGCCGAAGAGGTCATCGAGAAGATCTTCCAGAATCTGATCGTGCTCGAGGACGGGTCCAGAAGCGGGGAGGTTAACCCGGATACCCTGAACGAAATCTTCCGGGGCGCCCACTCCCTGAAGGGCATCGCCGGGATGTTCGGCCTGGACGGGGTTTCCTCGCTTTCCCACAGCCTGGAAGACCTCCTGGACCGGCTCCGGATGGGCAAGGTGGAGCTCTCCCCCGAACTGCTCGAACATCTTTACCAGGGCATGAATACCCTCAAGGCCCTGGTCGACGGGATCGGCAAAGGCCAGGAGGAGGACAAGCTCGCGGCCGAGAAAATGGTGGCCCGGATCAATCAGCTCCTCCGCACCCAGGGTTCGGCCGCCGCGGCCTCTCCCTTCGCCAGCGTGGGCCTGGACCCCGCCGTCTTCAAAAGTTTGACTGAATACGAGGAACACCGCCTGGCGGAGAACGTCCGGAAGGGTATTCCCCTCTTCCGGATCCATACCGTTTTTCCCATCACCACTTTCGATCAGGATCTCACCGGCGTCAACCAGGACCTCAAAAAGGTCGGAGAAATCATCACCACCCTCCCGAGCAGCCAGCCCGGGCGGGAGGATGAAATCGTTTTCGACCTGATTGTCGGCTGCCAGAAGGGCATCGAGAGCATTACGGGAGCGGTCGGCAGCCGAGCCGGCGTGACCGTCGAGCTGATCCCGGCGGGAGGAAAAACCGAAGCCCCGGCCCCCGTTCCGGCCGCCGAAACGGCCCCGGAGGAACCCGCGGAAGCCCGGCCCCGGGAATCGGAAGGGACGGAGGAAAGTTTAAAAAGCGTCAGCCAGACGGTCCGGGTGGACATCGGCAAGCTCGACCGGATCATCGCCATCGTCGGGGAACTGGTGCTTTCCCAGGCCGAGATCGGGCGCCTGGCGGAATTTCTCCGGGGCCAGAAGGGCCTGGAGGAACCCGCCCGGGAACTCCTGCGGGCCAATCGGATTCTGGAGCGGAAGGTCTCGGAGCTTCAGCAGAGCATCATGGAGGCCCGGATGGTCCCCCTCCGGCAGCTCTTCGAACGCCTGGCCCGGGTCGTCCGGCAGACCTGCCGGGACGGCCATAAAGAAGTCGACCTGGAAATTTACGGGGCCGACACCGAGCTGGACAAGCTGATCGTAGAGGAGCTCGGCGACCCGCTGATGCACATCATCCGCAATTCCCTGGACCACGGGATTGAGCCTCTGGCGGAGCGGGAAAAGGCCGGAAAGACCCCCCGGGGCCGGATCACCCTGAATGCTTTCTCCGTCGGGAGCCACGTGGTGGTGGAGGTGGAGGACGACGGCCGCGGGATCAACTGGAAGCGGGTCAAGGAAAAGGCCCGGGAACTGAAACTCCTGGACCCCGCGATCGAGCCCTCCCCCGAAGACGCCGCCAGCCTGCTCTTCCTCCCCGGCTTCTCCACCAGCGAGAAGGTGACCTCTCTTTCCGGGCGGGGCGTCGGGCTGGATGTGGTCAAGCGCAACATCACCCGGATCTCGGGAATGATCGAGCTCGACAGCGAAGCCGGGGTCGGGACCCGCTTTCAGATCACGCTGCCCATCACCCTGGCCATTATCCGGGTACTGCTGGTGGAAATCTCCGGAAAGGTCTACGCCATTCCCCTGACCTCGATCCAGGAAAACCTGGCCATCAACCTGCAAGACATCCGGACCGTGGAAGGCAAGGAAGTGATCCAGCTCCGGGACAAGACCCTGCCCCTCATCCGCCTGGAACGGCTGTTCCGGCTCGAGCCCCGGGTCCTCCCGAGCGAAAACGGGAACCGGCTCTACGTAGTGGTGGTGGGGATGGCGGAGCGCCGGATCGGGCTGCTCGCCGGGAACCTGCTCGGCCAGCAGGACGTGGTCATCAAGCCCCTGGGCAAGCTCGCCGATATCGTCCCCGGGATCGCCGGGGCGGCGGACCTGGGCAGCCATAAAACCATTCTGATCCTGGACGTGGGCGCCCTGATTGAGGAATCCACCCGGGCGGGGAGCCCGTCCGCGGGTAAATAAACATGTATCGGGAATTTTACCAGCTGCAGGAAAAACCCTTCGGGAAAACCCCCGATCCCCGCTTTCTTTATCTTTCCGCGCAGCATCAGGAAGCCCTGGCCCGCCTCCGTTTCGCGGTCGAGGAGCGGGAGTTCATGGTCCTGACCGGGGAGATCGGCAGCGGCAAAACCACGCTTTCCCGGGCGCTCATGGATGCGGTGGGGCCGGAGGTCAAGCTGGTCCTCCTGATCAATCCCCGTCTCTCCCCCCTCCAGCTGCTCCGCTCCCTGATCCAGAGCCTGGGCGGCGAACCCCGGACCAACCGCACCGATCTCTGGGAACAGCTTTCCGACCTGCTCTTCGAGCTTTTCGAAGCGGGGAAACAGGCGGTCCTAATCGTGGACGAGGCCCAACTAATCCCGGAGAAGGCCACCCTGGACGAGCTTCGTCTGATCACCAATTTTCAGCTTGATGATATGAACCTGCTCACCCTGATCATGCTCGGCCAGCCGGAGCTCCGGGAGCGCCTGCGCCGCCCCGGCTACCGGGCCCTTTTCCAGCGGGTGGGGCTCCGCTACCACCTCGGACCCCTGGACCGGGAGGAAACCGGGAAATATCTGCTCCACCGCCTGAGGGTGGCCGGACGGACACCGGAGCTCTTCACCCCGGAAGCGGTCGAAAAAATCCATTCCTACTCCGCGGGCATCCCGCGCCTGATCAATAACCTGGCGGCCAGCGCCCTGCTGGAGGGTTTCGGCCGGGAACAGGATCCGATCGGGCCGGAAATTATCGAGGATATCGCCCGCGAACTGGAGTTGAAGGAGGCCTAGGCATGGATCTCGCCCGAGCCCGGGAAAGGGCCAAAGCGCGCAAGAAAAACCTGGAGGCCCAGGCCCCGGCCCCGATCCCGGTCTCCAGCCCGACGCCGCCGGAACCCCCCGTCAAAGGCAGGACCCCGGAAGAGGCCCTCATTCCCGTTCTGGCCCCGGAAAAAACCTCCGCCCCCGAAAGGGCGGGGGAACCAACCACCGCGGAAACCCAGGTGATCGTGGAAAACCCGGCCCTTTCCGCCACGCCTCCCTCCCCGGCCGAAAGCGAGGAGGCCGAGCCCGAGGAAGCCCACGAGCTGCTCGGGTTCACCCTCGGCCGGGAAGAGTACGGGATCGAAATCCAGTGGATCGAAGAGATCATCAAGCCGCGCTCCGTTACCGAGGTGCCGCGTTCCCCCGACTACATCCCCGGGATCATTTCCCTCCGGGGCAAGATCGTCCCCATCATGGAACTGGAGCGCCGCCTCCGCCTGACGCCGGTGGCGGGCGCCTCTCCCGCCACCGGCGGGACGGCCCCGGAAACCGGCCGGATCATCGTAGTTTCCGACCCGGAATCGAAACAGTCTTTCGGGCTCAAAGTCGGGGAAGTCACCGAGGTCATCCGCCTGCCGTTCAAAGAGCTGGAGCCGCCGCCCCCGACGGCGGGAGGGGAAGTCGGCTTCATCACCGG
>JAPLJL010000355.1 GCA_026388615.1 Pseudomonadota bacterium
ATGTAATCCCGGGTCCCGAGCGCGAGGGCCCGGTAGATCTCCTCCCGGGGGTCGAGCTCGCCTCTCCGGGGAGATGAAAGCGCGGGCCGGGTTCCCGCCGCGCGCGGCCCGGCGGCCCGGACCTTTTTCACCTTCTCCGGCCGGCCCTCTCTGGCCCCCTGCATCTCCCGCCATCGGGGGTTATGCAGCCGTTGGTGAAAAACCTGGTCGAGATCCAGGTCGAAAACCAGGAGATCCTCCCGGAACGCCTCCCCTTCTCCGAGCAGCCGGCCGGAGGGATCCAGCACCATTGCCTGTCCGTCAAAAACCAGTTCGTCCTGGCCGCCGACCAGGTTCAAGTAGGCCAGGAAAACCTGGTTGTCCGCGGCCCGGGCGGAAAGCATTTTCCGCCGGTAATCAAGTTTTCCCACCTCGAACGGCGAGGAGCTGATATTGATTACCACCTCGGCTTCTCCGACGAGGCTCTGGATTCGCGCCGGGCCTTCCGGAAACCAGATATCCTCACAGATGTTGACCCCCACCCGGGTTTCGCCCAGTTCGTAAACGGGGTATTCCTTCCCCGCCTGGAAATAACGCTTCTCATCGAAAACCCCGTAGTTGGGGAGATGGATCTTCCGATAGATATCAAGCACTTTTCCTTCCGCCACCAGGGCGCAGGCATTATAAACATCACCGGTTTGGTCCACGAAACCTATCAAGGCCGATATGCCTCTTATCTTTTGGGCCAGTTCACCCAGAACCTGGGAATTCTTCTGGACGAAACTCGGCCGCAGGAGGAGATCCTCGGGGGGATACCCACAGAGGACCAGTTCCGGGAAAACCACTAGGTCGGCCTGGAGCGCGAGAGCCCGCTCCACATATTTGAGAATCAGGGCGGCGTTTCCCCTTAAATCCCCCACGGTCGGGTTGATCTGGGAAAGCGCCAGGCGCAAAGTCCTCATTTTTCTATTCTACACATCCTTCCCGGGTTATTCCCGTGCTGACCCCCTTAATTCGGGGGCTTACTCTCCTCCCCCCTTCCTTAATTTATCTCAAAAAACCCAACTGTCCAAATTATATCTTCCCCCTCTCCTCTGTCCTCTCCCGCAAGGGGAGAGGGGATGTTTGTTATGTTTGAGTCATTGGGATTTTGTCGTTTGTTTGGAATTTGGAGCTTGGGATTTGGAATTTTTGTTCATTAGTATGCATACAGTCTCCCATAGGGACGCAGGTTCTTGGGATAGAGTTTAAGAAAATCATCGGGAATCACGTGGTCCAGGTTCTGGCCAAAATAATTGGAGTAATCCCGGATAATCCCGATTAAGAATTCTTTTTCCTTCTCATCCGGACAGTCGAAACCCACCTCTTTTCCGGTCTGATAGGGTTCCAGCTTTCCCCGGAAGAAGATTTTTCCTCCGTGGATCCCGGTCCCGATGAACGCCGGGGGACGGGAAAACGATTTGGGATTGCGGGGCGGGAGGTTGAGGATCACCACCACCCCCCCCGCCATGTATTCGCCCAGGAAGTCCTGGCCCATCACCCCGATCACGATCACCGGGCGTTGTTCCCGGTATTCCTTCATGTGGATCGCGGTCCGGTATCCCGCTTCATCGCGGATGAAGATCCGGCCCCCGCGCATCCCCATGCCGACGATATCCCCGGCCCGCCCGTGGATGATGATCTCCCCGGAATTCATGGTGTTCCCAACCCCGTCCTGCGCGTCCCCCAATACTTCCAGGCGCACCCCGTCGGAGAAAGCCGCCAGGTCATTGCCGGGGGTCCCGTAAATCCGGAAGTTTACCGGCCGGCGTATGCGCGAGGCGATGTATCTCTGGCCGTGAGCCCCCCGGATTTCGATCTCCCCGGCGCCGGAAGCCAGGAGCTCGTCCACCCGGCGATTGAGTTCCCGGTAATCCAGGCCCCGGGCATCCACCTGAGCCACATTGCCCGTCGGGAGCTGGGGAGTCAAATTCGGAAGCTGACTATTTATTTCTGGCAACATATTTTCACCTCATTCATCATCGGGTTATCGGGTTCATTGGGTTCATTGGATTTCTCTCGTTGCTCGTTGCTCATTGCTCATTGCTCATTGCTCATTGCTCTTTGCTCTTTGCTGCTTACTGCCTACTGCATACTGCTTACTTTCTATTCCCCCGCTCCCTTTACTCCCAGGACCCGGAGTTCGCACTCTTCCAGGCCCACCCCGCGCAATTGGAGCCGGTTCCCCCGGAGGGACTCAATGGCATTGACTCCCATTCCCCCCAGAATCTCCTTGATTTCGAGACTCCAGGC
>JAPLJL010000134.1 GCA_026388615.1 Pseudomonadota bacterium
GAGGTGGTTCTGCATCTCAGCCCGGACAACGGGGGCTTCCCCGCCGCCTTTTCCGCCGAGGAGGATCTGACCGTCCGCCGGAGAATTTTCCGGGACGGGACCAGTGAATACACGCTCAACGGCTCGGTCTGCCGCCTCCGCGACATCGCCGAGATCTTCATGGACTCCGGTTCCGGCTCCCGGGCCTACTCCCTGATCGAGCAGGGCGAGGTGACCAACCTGATCGAGGCCCGCCCCGAGGACCGCCGGGTTTTCATCGAGCAGGTCGCGGGGATCGGCAAGTACCGGAGCCGGATCCAGGAAGCCACCCGCCGGATGGACGAGACCCGCGCCAACCTGGAGCGGGTCGGGGATCTGCTCCGCGAGATCAAGCGCAACATGAAGCTTTTGGAGATCCAGGCCGGCAAGGCCGAGGAAGGCCGGAAGATCCGCGAGGAACTGATGGGGCTCGGGCTTTCCCTCGACGCCGAGGCCTGGCGGGGGCTTTCCGCCCGGCTCGCGGAAGCCGAAAAGGCGCGCGCGCTCGCCGAGGACGAGGAGGCCCGGGTTTCCGCCGGGCTTTCCCAGGAGGAATCGGCGGAATCGGCGCTGGCCCTGAAACTGCAGCAGCTTTCCGAGGAACTGGACCGGTTCCGCCGGGAAGAAGACGAAATCATGAACCGGATCCGGGCCCTGGAGACGGAATTTTCCCTCCTGCAGGGGCAGGATGACAACCTGGGCCGGGAGATCGGCCGCCACCGCGAGGAGATTTCGGCCTGGGAGGGCCGGAAAACCGAACTGGATAAGGAATTGGAGGAAAAACGGCGGGCCCGCGCCGAGCTGGAGCAGGAACTGGCCCGGCTGGCCGAGGAACTGGGCCGGAGCGAAGCCCGGCAGGCCGAGCAGCGGGTGCAACTCCGTGAATTTGAGCGTCTCCGGGAGGAACGGAAGTCCCGGCAGATCGAGCTGATCCGGGAGGAGTCGATGCTCTCCCACCAGGCCGACCAGATCGCCGAGCGGATCCGCCTGGCCGCGGAGAAAAAGGCTGCCGATGAGCACGAGCGGCAGGAGACTTTGAGCGGGCAGGGCGTGCTGGAGGCGCGGAAGGTGCAGTTCCAGCAGCTCGAGCTGGCCTTGAAAGCCGAGACTGTCCGGATCGAGGAGACCCGCGGCCAGCTGGCTTCCGAGAAGGAAGTAAATCTCCGGGAACAGACGCGCTGGCGTGAGGAAATCGCCAAAGCGGAGGAAGAAATGATTTCCCTCCGGGCCACCCTCGGGGTGCTCCGGGAGGGGGGCGAGCTTCCGGATTCCGCCCTGAGCGCCGGGCCCGGGCTTCCGCGTCTGGAGGAGGTGCTCGAGGTGGAGGCGGGGGCGGAGATGGCGGTCGAGGCCTGCCTGGCGGAAAAGCTTTCCGGGCGGCTGGTGCCGGACCTGGAAGCCGGGATTCAGGCGGCCACGGTCCTGGCGGCCGAAGCGTCGCCCCGCCGGATATTCCTGCCCCGCACGCCGCGGCCGGGGGACACCCGGACTCCGCATGAATGCCCGGCCCCGGCGGTACCGCTCCTGAGCAAGGTGCGCTTTCCCGAGGAGTACCGGCCGCTGGCCGAGCTCCTCTTCCGGGACGTTTTTCTGGTCCCGAGCCTGGCGGACGCTCCCGAGGTTTTCCGCGGGAACGGTCACTCCCTGACCCTGGTGACCGCCGGCGGGGAAATGGCCCTGGGCTCCGGCGAGGTCCGGGGGGGCCGGATGCTGGCCGAGGAAAGCCGCCTGATCCGGATCCGGAAGATCCGCGAGCTGACCCAGCAGCTGGAGGAAGTCTCCGGCCGCCTCAACGTTTTCCGGGACCGGCTCGCCGGGATCGGCCAGAAGGGCGGGGAACTGGGTCAGGAGCTGGAGAATTTGAATTCCTCCCTGCAGGAAAAGCGCCTGGACTGTGCCCGGCGCGAAAATGAAGGCGAAATGATCCGGGCGGACGTCGCCCGGTTGGAACGGAAACGGGAGGTCCTGGAACTCGAGCTTTCCGGGCTGGAGCGCGATCTTTCCGCCCTCCGGTCTGAGGAGGAAGAGATCCGGAAGCGGCGGGAGGAGCAGGCCCGCGAGAAGGCTTCCGGGGAAGAGGACCTGGCCCGCCGCGAGGAGGAATTCGCCCGGGTCCGGGCGGAATTTGAGGAAAAAGACACGGAGCTCTCCCGCGCCCGGGTGGATGTGGCCGCCCTGCGCGAAAGGCTCCAGGGCTGGGAGAACGTGGTGCAGCGGATGACTGCCGAGGTGCGGGAGCTCGCCGCCGGGACCGAATCCCGCCGGCAGGCCGTCGCCGCCGCCGAGGAGCAGGTCCGGAAGAACCTGGCCCGCCGGGAGGAAATCCAGCTGGAGCTGGGGGACCTTTTCGGGAAGCGGGATGAAAGCCGGAAACTGGTCGCGGAGCGGGAAAAACTCCACACGGAGGAAAACACCCGGCTCAAGGAAAGGCAGGACCGGATCCGGGAGCTCCGCCACGAGCGCGACGGGGCCCAGCGACGGCTTTCCGAACTCCAGGGGTCGGAGAACACCCTGCGGGTGGAGCTGGAAGGAGTGGGCACCCGGATCCGCGAACGCTACGACCGGGAGCCGGGACCGGACCTCTCCACCCCCTACGACGGGCAGGACCGGGCGGAGCGGGAAAACCGGAGGGCCGAGCTCAAGCTGAAACTGGATGAGCTCGGGGAGATCAACCCCGGCGCCCTCAAGCTTTTCGAGGAGGAGAAAGAGCGCTTCGAATTTCTGAACCGCCAGCGGGAGGATCTCCTGGGCTCCCTCTCGCGGCTCTCGCGGGCGATCGTCCGGATGGACAAGACCTCCCGGGAAAGGCTGCTCCTGGCCTTCGAACAGGTCGGGCGGAGCTTCAAGGAGGTTTTCCCCCGGCTCTTCGACGGCGGGGAAGGCGAGCTGGTCTGGGTCGGCGAAGATCCCCTCGCGGCCGGGGTGGAAATCGTCGCCCATCCCCTGGGCAAGCGGCCCCGGTCTCTCTCCCTGCTCTCGGGCGGGGAAAAGGCCCTGGCCTCGGTGGCCTTTCTGATCGCCTGTTTCCTGGCCCATCCCTCGCCCTTCTGCATCCTGGACGAGGTGGACGCGCCCCTCGATGAGGCCAACATCTCCCGCTTCAACAACCTGGTGCGCGAGCTGGCGGGGACGTCCCAGTTTATCCTGATCACGCACAACCGCCGGACCATGGAGATGGCCGATGTCCTCTACGGCGTTACCATGGAAGAGCCCGGCATCTCCAAGCTGATCTCGATCAGAATGAACTGATCAACTGATTCAAAATTGACGATTGTAGATTGACGATTGACGATTGGAAAAACATTCTCATAAAATTCAAATTTACTATTAAAGATTTATCAAAATATGCCGAGAATACTCCTCAGCTTGCTGGGG
>JAPLJL010000074.1 GCA_026388615.1 Pseudomonadota bacterium
TTAGCGTCTCTTTGTAAACCCGAGCAGATTCAAACTCCCCTTCGACTGCGCTCAGGGTAAGCAATTACCAAGTTCCAAATTCCAAACAAAAAAAAACATTTAATCTATGAGATGGTTCAGCACCCTCGCATCCCTTTAATAGTGTTGTCATTGCGAGCCCCGCCGCTGGCGGGGCGTGGCAATCTCGCTTTTCATTAGCCTTTTCTTTTTTTTTAGGGGGTGAGTCTCGCTCCTCAATCAGGTGATGGGTTTTGAATGTTAAGTGTTGGGTTAGAATCGAAAAGAAAATATCTTCCCCCTTTGTAAAAAGGGGGATCGAGGGGAATTTTCAATGCCCATGACCCATCACCCATAACCTAAAACCGTACAAACCCTAGAACCAACCCCCCGGGTTTCTGAAAACCCCATAAAACATTCTGGTCATTGCGAGCGATAGCGAAGCAATCTCGCCTTTGCCCTTTGCTCTATGCCCTATGCTCTAGGGCCTGCGCAGGCTAAAGCCTGCAGCTACCGGAGCGCTGCGATGCTGACCTTGCCCTTCAGCCCGAATTCGGAGGCCACCAGGTCGCACTTGGTGCGGAGGAGATAAGCGATGGGGGCGGGAATTTCCCGGCGATGCTCGGAGAGCACGTAATAATTCGCCTGACCCTTGCTGAAAATCAGGTCGGCTTCGGCCAGCGCTTTCCGTAACGCCGGGGACATCTCCTCGAAAGAGATCCCGAGGGTGTCCGGCCCGGCCTCAATCACCCGCGCCACCTGGTCGAGCCCCACCGTTTGGCCGTCCTGGACCGTAGCGTCGGAGGTGATGGGCCCGCCCCGGAGGGCCGAAATAACCTTTGCCCCCATTTTTCCCAGTTCCTCGATCAAAAGCCGGTCGAGAGCGATCTCCCCGACATTGTCATGAATGAAAAGAATATTTTTCGCCTGCCTGGCGGCCTGATAAATATCCCCGCTTTCATCCACCGCCAGGGGCTGGGCCGCGGCTTCGCGAAGCCTGAGTTCCAAAGCCGTATCGGTCACCCCGTATCCCGTCCCCACCGTCCGGAAGTCCAGCTCGTTCCCGGCAATCGCCAAGCGGAGATACCGCTGGCCTCGCTTTTCCTTCGGCAGGCTTTTGAGTTCGGCCCGGACCTTGTCCGCGAGCTTGACCCCGGCGCGGTTAGCCCTCGCCCGGGCCTCGGCGAAAGGGACGGGAATCCCGCTCACCCTTTTCAGGATCCGGTGAACCCCGGTGATATAAAAAGCGGGAGTCTGCAAGCCGTCGAAATTCTGGGCCAGGAATCCCAGTGCCTCCCGGACTACCTGACGGCTCATTTCGGGAGACAAATCCAGGTTCCGGGCGGCTCCCACCAGGTCATCCAGGATGCAGGGAATGCAGACGTTCTGCGCTTTCATATTTTGGCCTTATTCCTTTTCAACATTGCCTAAGCGTTTTACCAGGTGATCAATCCCGACAAAATCCACCTCCAGACCGCTAATCTTCCGGCTGTAGGGGCGAGCCACATCGCCGGCCACTACCCAATTTTCTCCCTTCTCATATCTTTTCCTAAAAGCCCGAAGGCCATTAATATCAAAGGCGTCCGCGGACCACTTGCATTCGATCGCCAGGGGGTCTTTCCCCGGCCCCACCAGGACAAAATCAATTTCGTGACCTTGCTTATCCCTCCAGAAGCGAACATTACTTAATTGGCCGTGAGCCATCATTTCATTCAAAACTAAATGCTCCCATAATATTCCCAGATCCTCCGGCCGGAGTTCGCGCCATCCTTTATAATACCGGACGAAACCCGTATCGAAAGCGTAAACCTTGGGTGCGGAAATAATCTCGTTTGAGCTTCGGGAAGAGAATGGCTTGATCACCTGAAACACCCAGGTTGATTCCAAAACCTTAAGGTAGTTCGAAACCGTCATCCGGCTGATCTCGCACGGTCCGGCGTATTTGTTGGCTTCGAATATCCCTCCGCTGTTGACGAAAAGAAGCTCCATCAATTTCTGGAATGAATGTCTCCTTTCCAGCCGGAACAACTCCTGAATGTCCTTGGCCCAATAAGAATCAATCCATTCCTGAAAATCATTTCCCGAAACCTCCACCGGAAGGAAAAAAGGAGGCAGTCCGCCGCGCTCCAGGCGGTATTTAATGTCCTCCCGGCCAAAATCCTCGAGATCGGTGCTCATCATTGGAGTTAATAAAATCTCCGTTTTCCTGCCGGTCAGGGTATCCCGGAACTTCGTGGAAGCCTGCAGGGAAGACGAACCGGTCGCCAAAACTTTTGTTTCCGGAAAGTAATCCGACGCGATTTTTAAAAGCTCGGAAGGGTTCTCCAAGCGGTGAATCTCATCTAAAACGATTCTTTTTCCTTTTACCCCTTTAAGGAAAACCTCGGGATCGCGGACTTTATTCCGGACCCGCACCAGTTCGCAATCAAAGTACTCAACATTTTCGAGGGACCGGCTTAAAAAAGTCTTTCCGGCTCTCCGCACCCCGGCCAGCCAGATTACGGAACGCCGCTCCCAGTCTTTTTCAATCTTGTTAATCCAGAATTTACGTTTAACCATATGCAATCAGTTTTGCATATAGTTTAACTATATGCAATAGTGATCGCATATAGTTGCATGTTCCGCCGGGGGATTCCGCGATCAGATCATTCCTGTCCCGCCCCATTTTTCGTAGTCCGCCGATTTATCGGCAATCATTCTTGTCTCGCATCAGAGTGCGGGATAAACTTCAGCTTGAATCCAGTATTCGATCCCTTGCCTTCTAATCATATGAAATAATTTCGCATAATATTTCTGGTAAACTAACCAGGAAAAGGATAGGCAGATATGCAAAGAATGAAACTTTATTCAACATTTTTCCTAGTATTTTTCTCGCTCGGTATGGTGATCGGATGCGGTAATAAAAACAACGGATCCAATACGAATGGAAACAATCAAAATGGAAACACCCTGGGCCGGGATATCACCGTAAATCACAATTCGACGCACCCTTCAGACCTCCCGGAAGCGTGGATAACCACCGCCAAGCAAAACCTGCACATCGCTTACGGTCATACCTCGCATGGCAGTCAGTTAATCGACGGGATGACCGGATTGGTTCAATTCAAAGGCGACCTCTATGCCTTCAATAACGGCGGAAGTAACGGAACCCTGGATTTAAGGGATACCCCCTTTTCCGGTGCCAGCGACTTGGGCAATCCCGATCGGACCTCCTGGGCAAACGCCACCCGGGATTACCTGGACGATCATCTCGAGATAAACGTAGTTGTCTGGTCTTGGTGCGGACAGGTCAGCTCGGCAACCGAGAACGACATCAATACCTATCTCGATCTCATGAATGATCTCGAAAACGTTTACCCCAATGTTAGAT
>JAPLJL010000056.1 GCA_026388615.1 Pseudomonadota bacterium
ACGTTCCAATTGTATAAGATGGTATAGTATTTGACGAAGGACTACGGCTAGATGTATTAGTAGAAGAGCTTATTATTTGCGAACTGAAAGCTGTGGACGAGATGAATCCTGTGTGGGAAGCACAGATACTCAGCCATCTTAAATTGACTGGTAAGCGCCTTGGTTTTCTTATTAATTTTAATGTTCCTCTCATAAAAAAGGGTATTAAAAGAATAATTATCTAATCTTGGTGTCTTGGTGTCTTAGTGGCTGAATAGCAACCTTTTTTATTAATGGATAGAATTAAGAAACGGTCTTGATCGAAAATTAATACCTAAGGAGGAAACAAATGAAGAACCGGACAATCCTTGCGGCGGTGGCTATTCTCGCGGTGGCATTTTTCGCGGCTTCCTTCGCTCAAGCCAAGGACCAAAAACCCAAAAAGGAGAAGAGAATGAAACCAGGCACATACGCGATCATGGAGACAACCCTCGGCACGATTACCATTGAACTTTATGAAAAGGAAGCCCCGAAAACCGTGGCCAACTTTATCGGGCTGGCCGAAGGCACCAAGGAATTCACCGATGTGAAAACCGGCCAGAAGGTCAAGCGCCCCTTTTACAACGGGGTGATCTTCCACCGGGTGATCCCCGGCTTCATGATCCAGGGCGGAGATCCCACCGGAACCGGCCGGGGCGGCCCCGGTTACAAGTTCGAGGATGAATTCAGCCCTTCCCTCAGGCATGACAAACCGGGCCGGCTCTCGATGGCCAATGCCGGTCCCGGTACCAACGGCAGCCAGTTCTTCATCACCGTGGCTCCCACGCACCACCTGGACAACCACCATACCATTTTCGGGCAGGTGGTCGAAGGCCAGGATGTCGCCACCAAGATCAGCCAGGTAGCCAAGGACGGCCAGGACCGCCCGCTGAACGACATGGTGATGACGAAAGTGACCATAAAAAGGGTTAAATAATTATTCCTGTCCGAAGTTCTAAGTCGCCAGTCCGAAGTCAAAATCGTTTCGGAGTATAGGTAGATTTATAGCTATCTAACTACGGAGAAACCCGAGATTGCCGCGCCCTTCGGGCTCGCAATGACACCCTCTCACGTCATTGCGAGAAGCACATTCACTTCGTTCAGTGTGAACTTCGCGACGAAGCAATCTGATTTCATTTTACCGAAAGGAGTGCATGATGCGTGAGCCCGATTTCTACCTGCTGGACGAACTCCTGACCCCGGAAGAACGGATGGTGCGGGACACGGTCGCCAGCTTTGTCGAGCGGGAGTTCCTGCCCAAGGTCAACGAGCATTTCGACAAGGTCAGCTTCCCGACGGAACTGGTTCCCCGGATGGCGGAGCTGGGCATCTTCGGGGCCAATCTCAAGGGCTACGGCTGCGCCGGAATGAATGACATGTCCTACGGCCTTATCATGCAGGAACTGGAACGGGGAGATTCCGGCCTGCGCAGTTTCGCCACGGTCCAGGGCGCCCTCTCCATGTTCCCGATCTGGGCTTTCGGCAACGAGGAACAGAAACAGAAATGGCTCCCCCGGATGGCCCGGGGCGAAGCCCTGGGCGCTTTCGGCCTGACCGAACCGGATTTCGGCTCCAATCCCAAGGCCATGCGCACCAAGGCCAAAAAGTCCGGGAAAAAGTACATCCTGAACGGATCCAAGATGTGGATTACCAACGGCACTGTCGCCGAGATCGCGGTGATCTGGGCCCAGACCGAGCAGGGGATCCGGGGCTTCCTGGTGGAAAAAGGCACCCCGGGGTTTACCTCCCATGAAATCAAGCAGAAATACTCCCTGCGCTGTTCCCTCACCGCCGAGCTTTTCTTCGAGGATTGCGAGATTCCGGAAGAGAATATCCTGCCGGGAACCAAGGGGCTGGGCTCGGCCCTCGCCTGCCTGGACCAGGCCCGCTTCGGGATCTCCTTCGGATCCGTGGGCGCCGCCTCCGCCTGCTATGTCTGCGCCCGGGATTATGCCCTGAAGCGGATCCAATTCGGCGGGAAGCCCATCGCCTCCCACCAGCTGATGCAGGAGAAGCTCGCGGACATGCTGACGGAGATCACCAAGGCCCAGCTGGTCTGCCTCCGCCTGGGACGCTTGAAGGAAGCGGGAAAAGCTAACTGGTCCCAGATCTCCCTGGCCAAGCGGAGCAATCTCCGGATGGCCCGGGACGTGGCCCGTACCGCCCGGGAGATCCTCGGGGCGGCCGGAATCGTCCTGGACTTCCCCGTGATCCGCCATTTCGTCAATCTGGAGTCGGTCTATACCTACGAGGGAACCGACGATATGCATACCCTGATTCTCGGACAGGCCATCACGGGAATACCGGCGTTCGAATAAATCCGCTTATTGTTAATCTCTTTTTCTTTTTTGGGGGTGGGTCTCGCTCCCCAAACAATGTGTGCGATCACGTAATGTCGGGCGGCGGGCCCGGCAGGGCCTCGCCTTGGTTAGAGTCAATTATCAAAAGTCATCGAGTTCATCGGTAGTCATGAAAAAAGAGTTTGGGTCGCGAGGACCCACCCCCAGGGTTTCTTTAAACCCAAGAAAGCAGATGATTTGTCTGGGAATTAAGATCCTTTTGCAAACCTCGCGGCCGGATCCTGCCGGTAGTATCCATTCAGCAGTTCATAGATCTCCGGATGCCGCACCTTCATTTCCACGGGTTTTTCTAAGAAATATTCCGTGATCACGGCGAAGAACTCCGCCGGGTGTTCCGCTGCGTACTCATCCAGAAAGGTCTTCTTCCGATGCTCCACGCTTTTCTGCAGTTTTTGGTATTCCCGGCCCATCACCTCCGCCCACCGGGGATACATCGATTTCTCCGGCAGCACCGGGGTGCCGTCCTCCTCCCCGGATTCGCCGTCGAGCTGGTGGGCGAACTCATGAAAGACCACGTTGAACCCGTCTTCCGGGCCGGCGTTGTCCTCCTCCACGTCCGCCCAGGAAAGCACCACCTCCCCGCGGTGCCAGGATTCTCCGGCGCGGTCCTCCACCCCTTCGGCGACCACCCCCCCGGGCAGATGCTCGGAGACCTCCGCGTAATATTCCTGGGGATAAACGATGATTGATTTCAGGGTCGGGTAATAATCCGTTTCCCGGTGGAGCAACAGGACGCAGGCCTGGGCGGCGATGCTCACCCGGATTCCGTCAGTGATCTCGATCCCATCCATGCCTTCAAAGCTCTTTTCGCGGAGGAATACCTGGATGTGCCCCCGGAGCTCGGCCTGGTCCTCCGGGGAAAGCAGGCGGTAATAGGCCACCTTCCCTTCAAGAATTTTCAGCCATTCCGCCGGGAAAGGCTCCTCCC
>JAPLJL010000089.1 GCA_026388615.1 Pseudomonadota bacterium
GATGTGACAGGTCTCCACCCGGGACCCGTTGACCCGGAGAAAGCGCTCGGGGGAGGAACTGAGCACGGTCAGGCCGGGAAAAGCCAGGTAACCTCCGAAAGAGGAGGGATTTTTTTCCCGCAGGCGGAGATACAGGGAGAAAGGAGAGGCGGCTAGAGGCAGGGAAAAGCGCTGGGAGAGATTGACCTGGTAGACCTCGCCTTCCCGGATATAACCGATGATCTTCCGGACGGCGGCCAGGTATTCCCGGCGCGTGAAATTGGAAATCAGGCGGGGCCGGGCTTTGGGAACGGAAGCAGGGGGCAGGGAGCAGGGAGCAGGGGGCTTGTTAAACTGTTGAAGAAAACAGCTTTTTTCTTGGGAAAGTTTTCTCCCGGGCCGGGCCAGGAGCGATAAGATCCAGCGTTTCTCCCAGTGGTCATAGGCGAGCACCTGGTCGTAAAAACCGAGATGCATGTCCGGGAGCTTGAGATCGTTGCGGGCGGGCCGGGGAAGCTTTTCCAGGAAATGGCAGAGATCATAGCCGAAATATCCCACCGCCCCGCCCCGGAAAGGAGGGCCGACCTTCGTCTCTTCAACCCGGAGGTCCCCGAGTATTTTTTGGAGGACCGAAAAGGGATCGGCCCGGAGAAGCCGGCTTTTTCCCTCAAAGGAAAGGCGGACCTGGTTACCCCTGGAGGAAAGGGTTAGAAAAGGCCGGGAACCCATGAAGGTGTATCGGCCCCTGCCGCCGGGCTCGATCAGGCTGCTTTCCAGCAGGAAAGGCATCGGGCCGGAAAGCATCCGGCGGAAAACCTCAACCGGTGGGCCCAGGTCGGGCAGTTCTTCAATCTGAAAACCCGCGGGGCGGGCGGATTTTTTTGTAGTCTGCCGATTCATCGGCGGTTTTTAAAAGCGCCCGATCCCTCCAGTATCGGGATAAATCTCTCTGAAGTCGGGATAAGTAAATCGGTCAACCACGAAGCCTTGGAAAACAACAACTGCATTTTCCTGGTTTAAAAGCTCAAAAATGAAGTGGAAAATCCGGATAAAAATGTCCCAAGAACGGCTTAGGATAATAAATCGATAAATTCAGACACCGTCAGCCCCATATCTTCGATGATTCCGGCAAGGGTTTTGGTTTTGATATCTTTTCCGTGATGAATGGGAATAACCACTCGGACGTTGTCTTCCTGACGAATATATACCGCGTGACTTCCTTTTTGACGATTAAAAACAAAACCGAGTTTTTCCGCGACCCGAACCACCTCGCGGGCTTTGACCACCGGAAGCTTGGGGCTCAAATGGTAATCTCAATAGGTTTAATGAAGATATTTTCGTTGGGGATTTCCTCTCCTTGGGCTTTTAAACTTTCCAGATATACCTCAATGGCCTCTCGAATATTGATCAGGGTTTCTTCGATCGATTCACCTTGGGTATGACATCCCTTCAACGCGGGGCAGAAGGCGTGGTATCCTCCCTAGTCCTCCGGTTCAAGAATCACCGTATAGTGTTTAGTTTCCATAAACACAACCTCCTTTAATCTGATGGATATATATCATTATAGATGCTTTTATGGAGGGAACTCAAATATTTCCCCTCCGATTTGGACTGTTTCTATTCTTCTCAATGGATTGGGACAAGAAATTTTTCAGGATTATTTTCCCCGCCGGGGTCAGGAAGGACTCCGGGTGGAACTGGACCCCGAAAGCCGGGTAACGTTGGTGGCGGATACCCATAATGATGCCATCCTCCGTCCGGGCCGAGACGATAAATTCCGCGGGCAGGGATTCCGGGTCCAGGATCAGGGAGTGATAGCGCATGGCGGAGAAGGAACGGGGAACATTTCGAAAGAGACCATCGCCGTCGTGAAAAACCCGGGAGGGTTTCCCGTGCATTACCTCCGGGCCCCGGATGACCCGGGCTCCCCGGGCGAACCCGAGGCATTGATGCCCCAGGCAGACGCCGAGCAGGGGGACTTTCCCGAGCATCCGCCGGATGAGAGGGACTGAGATCCCGGCGCCCTCGGGCCGGCCCGGACCGGGGCTGATCACGATCCGCTCCGGCCGGAGCCGGGCGATCCGGTTAAGCGTGATCGAATCATTGCGGAAAACCACCGGCTCGACCCCTAGCTCGCCGAAAGCCTGGACGAGGTTATAGGTAAAGGAATCGTAGTTATCGATGATTAAAAGTTCGGGACGGGAGGATGCACTCGATCGATTATTATTTTGCACGCGGAAAGTTTAAATACGCAAAATTGGAAAGGCAACTTACCTCCGGAACCGGTGACCTTGTTTATCAGACCGCAAGAAAATTTCCCGCTCGATCCAAATCTTCCTCATAAATTTCCCTAAGAATGCGAATTGATATAAGTATATAATGATCATATACTTGAAATAATGGATATTTTAAAAGTCGCCACGGGGTGCGAGGAATTTGAATGGGATGAACATAACTCCAAAAAGATCTGGCAAAAACATCGGGTTTCACCTTCGGAGTGCGAGCAGATCTTTTTCCATCAGCCCCTGGTGGTTGAGGATGACGAAAAACATTCGGACCGGGAAAATCGCTTTTATGTTCTGGGGCAGACAAATAACGAGAGAAAGATCTTCGCGGTTTTCACGGTGCAGGGAAAGAAAATCCGGGTGATCACGGCCC
>JAPLJL010000029.1 GCA_026388615.1 Pseudomonadota bacterium
AATGTTAAGTGTTGGGTTAGAATCGAAAAGAAAATATCTTCCCCCTTTGTTGAAAGGGGGATTGAGGGGGATTTCCAATTCCTATCACCCACGACCTACCACCTACCACCTGATTTCTTCGAACGCGAGAACCCGCCCCCCCTCCGGGCTGTAGGCCATCCGCTACGGGCCGGAAGCCGGGCTTCTGAAAACCCGAAGAATTGTTTGATCACCCTCCCCTCAGTCCCCCCTGGCCGACCCGAGCGGTCGGCTCGGGCAGGCTCCCCTCAAGGGAGGGGAGAATTCTGCTGGTGCTTTCTTGTTTTCCCTCTTGCCTCTTGGCTCTCGGCTCTTGCCTATGACCCATGACCCATTACCCATCACCTAAAAAGAAAGTCTTCCCCTTGAAAAGATAATATGTTAGAAGACTCCTGAACGAAGCCAAAAATCGCGAAAGGAGCCGTCCATGAGTGGCAAGGAAGCCTTGGTGGTGGGAGCCGGACCGTCCGGACTGGTGGCCGCGATCACCCTGGCCCGGGAAGGAATGAAGGTCCAGGTCTGGGAAAAGGAAAAACAGATCGGCGGTTATCCGCACTGGCACCCTTCCGCCCACGACACCCAGGTGGGGAAGCAGCTTTTCAGCTATATCGGGATCGATCTTTCCCAATGTTTCCAGGAAATCGCACAGGACCTGAAACACGTCATCAACGGGACCCTCATCGAGGTCCGGGTCTCGAAAAAAAATCCCCCCTATGTCTGCGAGCGGGGCTCCCGGCCGACCTCCCTGGATTCCGTCCTGTTCCGGATCGCGGAGGCCGAAGGGGTCAAGTTCACCTTCGAAAAAAAATTCACGCCGGATGATCTCAGCCGGGTTCCGGAAACCACCATCCTGGCCACCGGGCTCTCCCCGGAGATGTACGATTTTCTCCAATTCCCCTATTCCATCTATGCCGGCTACTTCGGACAGCAGGAAATCGAAAAAAAGACCGCGGGGGCCAGCCTTTTCATCGTGGGTTTCTCCAACGAGTACGGCTATTCGAGCTGGATCAACGGCTTCTACTACGTCCTGCTCTTTTCCCGGAAAGAAATCTCCCCGGAAAACCTGGAGGAGTTCAAGCAGCTGGTGGAAAAGCACGACGGGGTCAAGTTCGACCAGTGGAAGCGGTTCATGGGCTACACCCCCAAGACCTGCAACCTCTTTTACCAGGACCGCGTCATCCTGACCGGAACCCTGGCCGGGGTGGTCGAGCCGGTCCTCGGCTACGGGATCACCGGGGCCCTCCTCTCCGGCAAGATCTCGGCCCTGACCGCCCTCGACCGGGAAAAGGGGAAGGCCGAATTCGCCCGCTTCACCCGCGGGATCCCGGCCGCCATCGCCAAGAAAAAAGAGCCGGGCTACGTCCCCATCCCGCCCCGGATGGGCGAGGTTTGGTTCCAGTTCCCGGAAGAATAAAAAATAAAGGGTATCGAGAACTGCGGGGTCAAGGGTTCCAGGGTTCCAGGGTAAAAGCGATCAAACCGGAAAATAAACCGGTCGCGGGCGGGCCATGAGATGCCTAGCGACGGGAAAGTAAATCTAAAATCTCTCTCACACTTTTGATCGGCACTGTAGAGTCCTTCAATTCCAGAAGATGCCGGTCTCCGCTGATGATAAAGTCCGCGTTCCCGGCGAGGGCAGTGTGGATAAACTTATCGTCCTCCGGGTCCCGCGCATATTTTTTCCGCTTTGACTTCAGGTGGACGATCTCGGCATAAGGGAGGATTTCCTCTTCCAGAAGGGTTTTAATTTCCTCCTCCTCCAGCTGGAATTTGGGATAACTCAGGACCCTCACCATCTCGGCAAAAATGTCCGGGGAAAGAATCAGGGTCAGCCGGCCCTGTTTCCAATGATCCATCAGCCGGGAGGTTTCCCCCTCGAATAAGAGGGCGGAAACAATCACGTTGGTATCTAAAACCGCCCTTATTTTTCGGACGCTTTCCTGGCCCACCTGATTGCCTCTTCCAGATCACCGGAAGAAATCCCCAGTTTCTTAATTTTTTCCCTGACTCGTTTTTGCGCTACCCCCCTGGCCTCGATCCGCACCGGGCTCAAAACTATCTCACTCTCCCGGACCGCCACCGCGAAGTATTCGATTCCCGGGAATTCCCGGACGACCGCCTTGGGCAGGGTCAGCTGATTCTTGGATGTCACTTTCGCCAACAAGGCCCGAACCTCCTTAAATCCTTACAGTAAGGATTCCTTACCAATTTAATCCTTCTCTCCCGGGCCGTCAACCTGCCGAAAGACCTGCATCCAAAAATCTGATAAGTTAATGACATGGGGAAAAACAGATTCAAATTTGTTTTTCCAATCATCCTTTTCCTGTCCTTCCCCCTCGTTTTTTCCGGATGTTCCGGAGCGAAAGGGCCGGAGGAAGAGGCCCTGATCGTCCCCGCGGATTCCCCGGCGCTTCCGGCCCGCGGGTATTTCAAGGGGGTTCTGCCCATCCCCGCCGCGGGACAGGAAATCGGGGACGCCTACGCCCAGGCCTCACAAACGGCCGAGTTTGTCCCGGTCTGGGAAAGCGGGGTCGGCGCTTCCGGTTTCTGGGATTACGCCGGCGCGCTGAAGAGCGGGAACCTGGTCGAAGACCTCGTCCGCGGGAACGGGATGTTCCCGATCGTCAACCTTTCCTTCATCGACAAAAATCCGGCCACCGGTTTGCTCACGCTCAAGACCCCGGGGAACCTGCCCAACGCCACGCTCAGCGACCCCGCCTGGCGGGAGGCCTATTCAAAAGCCGTGCTCGACGCGATCAGGGCGGTCAAGCCGCGTTACCTCTCTGTCGGCAACGAGGTCAACCGCTGGTACGAACAGGAGGGGGATTCGGCCGCTAACGCCAACGGATTTCAAAACTTTGTCAGCCTCTACGAGGAAATCTACGACGCCGTGAAAATCCTTTCTCCCGACACCGTGGTTTTCTGCGTCTTCGCCCGCGAAATCGTGGACGAGCTCCGGGAGGCCGACCTCGGGGTGCTGGCAATGTTCGACCCGTCCAGATTGGACCTCCTGGTTTTCACCAGCTATCCCCACAGCGTCCGGAAGGACAGAAGCGGGACGCCCCTGGCCCACCCGCACAACCGGCCTTCGGACATTCCCGATAATTAT
>JAPLJL010000166.1 GCA_026388615.1 Pseudomonadota bacterium
GGATAATAGTCAAACGGGTCGGAAACGGCGACCTGAACGGTTCCATTGCTTTTGGCGAAAGGGATCAGCAGGTAGTGCTTGGCGAAGTTGATCGGAATTTTCCCAATCAGCTCCGGACCGATGCCCTCGGCCGGGATTTCCGCGAGGTAGGGATAGCCGGATTGGATCGCCAGGACCCGGGCCAGGTCTTCCTCGGTAATGCGTTTCTGCTTGATCAGGTATTCACCCAGGCGCAGGCCCTTCTCGGCCTTGAGCTTCAGGGCCTCTTCAATAATTTCCTCGGAGAGGCCGGCTTCCTGCCGGAGGATTTCCCCAATACGACGGCGTTCCAATATTACTCTCCAAAAACCTGTCGATCGAGGGATTGTGGTTTAATCGCGGGCGAGTCCTCCGGAGGGACAGGGGAAGGATTGGTTTGGTCCGAGTCCGGCTTATTTTCCGGGTTTTGCTCCGGAACTGCGGGCGCGGAGGGTTGCACTTCAGTTTTTTCGGTGGGGGGAAGCGTCCCCGAATTTTCGGGAGGATTCAGATCCGGCGACGGGGTGGAAGTGGGCGCTGCCTTTTTCCCCTTTTTTCCCGTCGGCGGCGCCGCGTCACCGGGAGCCGGGGCGGGGGCGATTACCTCTTCTTTGGGCGGGGCCGGGCGTTTTTCAATCACGGATTCTCCCACCACGTTCGGAAAGATATTTTCCCGCTCTGACCCGGGACGAAATTCACGATAGAACTCTACCATCGCGTTTTCCTGTTGCCGGGAAATCTGCTCCAACCCCGCGGGGCCCTTGGCGATGTAGGGGGTGATGAAAAGCAACAGGTTGGTCTTCCGGTTCATCCGGCTGGAGTCACGAAAGAGCCAGCCGAGAATCGGAATGTCTCCCAGGATGGGGACCCGGGAATAACTCTCGCTGACCTGGTCTTCCATCAGTCCCCCGATGGCCACGGTTTGCTTGTCCTGGGCGATCACCGTGGTCTCCGCCGACCGCTTCCGGGTGATCAGTCCCTGCTGGTTGACGTTGAATCCCTGTGGGGGTGATTCGCTGACCGCGGAGATTTCCTGGTAGATTTTCAGGCGGGGCGCCGAAACTGGGGATGGCGGTTCCGTCGGGAAGGGTCACGGTTTCCCCGATCCCCCCCACGAAAAGCCCGGAAAGGGAAGCCACTGTCTCCGGGGTGATCACCAGGGTGTTGACTCCCCCCGGGGCGCTTCCGGCGATCATCCCCGCGGATCCGCCCACGACCTTGCCCCCGCTGAAAGCCAGCCCCAGCTCGCGCTGGTGGGTGAGGGAAACCTCGACGATCGCCGCTTCGACGAAGACCTGGCGGCGGGGGATGTCGAGTTTGTCGATCACGTCGCGGAGGGTCTGGTAATCCTGAGGGGAACAGATAATGATCAGGGAATTGGTGGCCGGGTCGGCGGTGATTTTGATCCCGCCCTCGAATTGGGCCACCGCCTGGGGCTGGCCCGGGGCGCCCGGGGTGGATTTGACGCCGGCCCCCGCGGTCAGGGCGGAAAGCACGGAGGCCAGCTTCTCGGACCCGGCGTTTTGAAGATAGAGAACATGGATCTGGCCGGTCCCGGCGACGACCTTGACATCCAGCTTGGCCACCAGGGTTTTGATTTCATCAATCTCGGATTTGCTCCCCATCATGATTAAAGCGTTGAGCCTTTCTTCCGGGATTATCTTGATCATGGATCCCGCGGGCGCTCCCCCGGGCTGGGAAGGAGTAAGTTTGCCGTGGAGAACCCGGCCGGCGACCTTTCCGGACTTCTGCGCCCCGGCCTCGTAGATTTTGCCGATGGTCTGGGCCACGCTGGCGGCGGAGGCGTTCTGGAGAGGGATGATCTCAATAACTTCCTCGAACATGGGGGAATCCAGCTCCTCCAGGATGCGCAGGATGCGGTTGATGTTACGGGCCGAGTCGATCACGATAATGGTATTGGTGGCGGGATAGGTGGTCACGAAACCGGTTTTGGAAACCAGCTGCTTGACAATGGTGTTGGAGATTTCATCGCAGTCCAGGAATTCCAGGGGAATCAGGCGGGTGATGAAGGCGTCGGAGTCCGGGAAGCGCTCTTTCCCGAAAAAAGTGGGGATATTGGATTCCTTGACATCCCGGGTGGGAATAATCCGGATCAGGCTTCCGGCCTGGGCAGTAGTAAAACCTTTGACATTCAAAATGGTCTCGAAAACCTGGTAAGCCTCCTTGGCGGTGACCTTCTTGGGGGAGATGATGGTGACTTTACCGCGGACGGTTTCATCGAACAGGAAGTTCTTCCCGCTGATCTTGCTGATCGCCTTGACCAGGTCCGCGATTTCCACGTTGTTGAAATCGAGGGTGAAATAGCCTTTTTCGTCCTTGAGCTCCGGAGCGGCCGGAGCCGGAGCGGCCTTCGGATTGGCCGGGGCGGCCTTGGCGTCGGCCGGGTCGGGATTAGAATCGGATGGGGCGGTCTTGGCATTGGCCGGAGCGGCCTTCCGGGCTTTGGTCTGGGGCTGGGCGTAAGCTAGGGCGGCCAGGCCCAGCATTAAGGCCAGAACGGCCAGGGAGCTTTTCCTGAAGCCAGGGCCGGGATGGCTACCTACGGACTCAATCCGTCCGGCGATCAGGGAACGCAAAAAGCGGAAAAAACGGTTCCGTTCCGGCTTCGACCGGGATTTTAAGCAGCGTTTCATAGGCATTTCGGTTTTTTCGGATTTTCCTTTTTCTATCTCAGCCGATAAGAAAAAGTCATCGGCTTTCCATTCCGAACCACGTCAATCTGGAAGTCAGTTTCGGTTTTTAACTGGGAAATGATCTGCAGAGCCTTTTCCGGGCTTTCGATCTCAACCCCATTTACCTTTTGGAGGACGTCGCCGTTCACCATACCCAGATCAGTATATATGCTATCCGGTTTGATGGCAAAAATCTTGTAACCGGCGATTTTTCCTTCAATAAAATGGGGAACAATCCTGGCCTGGGTCATGATGGTTCCCAGGTTTTTGGTTACCTCTTCGAAAGCCAGTCGGTTTATTTCAAAACTGTTTTCCGCGACCTTGCGCACTTCCACCGGGCCGTTCCCCGGCGGCAGGGTGGGGGGAGGGAGGGCGGAAGAAGTCGAGGTCAGGGGGGAAATCTCTTCCTCATAGATGGCCAGGACTTCCTGGTTTCCCGCCCGGGAGATAACAATCCGGTTTCTTTCAATCGCCAGGACCGTAGCCTGGGTCATGAACGTTTCCCCGATTTTAAAAAACTCGGCGGCGTGGGTGGTGTCATCCTCAATCAGGGCCAGGGAAGTGTCCCGGGGCCCGGTGATGGTTCCGATCAAGCGGGCCTTGAGCGGGCTTTTATCAGCCGCCGCCGCCGCGGCTACGGGGTTCTCCGTTTTGTCGGGGGGCAGGAGCGTAAAAATATTCCGGTCAGAGATAGCCTGATAATCATTCAGGGAAACCGGAGCGGTTTTGGCGTGATCGCTGGATTTTCTCGAAATTTGGGGAGATTCCATCGGGATCGTTGAGAGCAGATGAGATAAATATCCGGAAAAAAGCGAGGCCGAAAGAAAAGCCAGCAAGCTGATCGCGAGCAGATTCAGCCAGGAAAAATAACGTTTAAAATAGTCAAAAAGCGAATAAATATCCATTGTTGGAAATAAGCTCCTTAATAAATTGACCTATAAAATTCTCATAAGTTCCAAAGACTAAGGATATACTGCGCCCTCCACGGGAAGTTTCTCAATATCTTTCCGGATCTGGACCGGGAATTCCCGCAGGATCATGGCGGGGTGTACCCTCCCCGGCTAAGTACTGTTCCGATCTGGTCGTTGCGAGGCGAAGCCGAAGCAATCCCGCTTTTGAGATTGCTTCGCTCACCCGGTTCGCTCGCAATGACATTGTGAAAATACGTCACCGAATTTATGGATTGAAGTCCTAAGTGTTGTCGGGCTCATAACCGAGTTCCTGCAGAAAAGACCGGTTTTCCATCCAGTTCTTGTAAACCTTGACCCAGAGCTCCAGGTAAACGGGCCGACCCAGAAATTTTTCCATTTCGTGGCGGGCTTTTTCCCCGATGTTCTTGATCATCCGGCCCTGTCGGCCCAGGACAATGGCTCTCTGGTTGTCCCGCTCCACCAGGATGGTGGCCCGGATAAAGTCTTTTCCCTGGGCGCGGGAGTTTTCCCGGAATTCCTCAATCCGGACGCCCAGGGAATAGGGGATCTCTTCCCGGAGACAGGAGAAGGCCGCCTCCCGGATAATTTCCGAGGCAAAGAAACGCTCGGGCCGGTCGGTTAAAAAATCGGGGGGGAAAAGCGGGGGACCCGGGGGAAGCGAACGGATCAAACCCTGGAGCAGCTTGGGTATTCCTTCCCCCGCCCGCGCGGAGATGGGGAGGATTTCCTGAAAGGGAAAATTCTGGGAATACATTTTCATCTGGGGCAGGAGCAGGGATTTATCGGCCAGCCGGTCGATTTTGTTCAAGGCGAGGAAAACCGGTCGGGAAAGGGAAAAGATTTTTTCCAGGGTCTCCCTTTCCTCCGCGAAGTTTTCGCGCCCCGCTTCGGTGAGAAAGAGAACCAGGTCGGCTTGGCGAAGGGCGTGAAAGGCGGAAGCCACCATGATTTCCTGCAGGAGCCGGCGGGGTGCAAAGATGCCGGGAGTGTCCAGGATGGCGATCTGGGCCTCCGGATTCTGCCAGACCCCGAGGATGGTGTTGCGCGTGGTCTGAGGCTTGGGGGTGATGATGGAAAGCTTCTGCTCCAGCAGGCAATTTAAGAGGGTGGATTTCCCGACGTTGGGCCGTCCGGCCAAGGCCAGGTAGCCGGAACGGAATTTTTTTTCCGGGATTAGTTCCCGGCCGGGTTCTTTCCGCAATGATCAACCTCGAAAACGAAAGAATATTTTCATAATAACCTTAAAATAAATAATAGCAGGTTTCCGCCCCGTCTTTCTATTGCGGCGGAGGATTGCCGCTCCTTGATACTTCGACGGCGCCCAAAACCTGACTTTTAGGGCGGGGAAAAAGGCGCCGCTCAGTATTAACCCTGAGCGTAGTCGAAGAGTTGGTTGTGGATCAGGCCCCGTGATTTATACTTTAATGGTGAAGAGAAACCGGATGGAAAAAGGGCCCCGGAGCGAGGAAACCGGCGCGGTCAGGAAAGAATGGGGAGGGAAGATCCCGATTGCCCTGGTCTTTCCGAATCTTTACCGGGTGGCGATTTCAAATCTCGGATTCCAAATCATTTACCAGATTCTCAATCAGAATGATGACGTGGTCTGTGAAAGGGTTTTCCTGCCCGAAGCCGGTTCTGCCCCGGGCCCGCTCCGATCCTGGGAAAGCCGGAGGTCCCTCCTGGACTTTGAGCTGATTGCGGTTTCCCTGCCTTACGAAAATGATTATCTCAACCTTTTCCAGCTTCTGAAAAGCGCGTCCCTGCCGTTTTTTTCCCGAGAACGGGGCGACTCCTATCCTCTGCTTTTGGGGGGAGGGCTGGCGCTGACCCTGAATCCGGAACCCCTGGCGGAAGTGCTGGACCTGGTGGTAGTGGGGGAGGGGGAAACCCCGCTCCGGAAAATTTTGGAGACTTACCGTTCGGTCCGGGGTCTGACCCGGGCCGAGATCCTGAAATCCCTGGCCCGGGTCGAAGGGGTTTACGTGCCCTCGGGATATTTTTTCTCCCCGGCGGGCCGGGAACCGCTTCCCGATTTCCCGGCGCGGGTCAGGCGGCAGTTTACCTTCCCCCTGACGGAATCCCCCGGCCACAGCACGATCCTGACCAGTCGGATGGAATTCGGGAGGTCGGTGCTGATCGAACCCATCCGGGGGTGCGGCCGGAGGTGTCGTTTTTGCGCGGCGGGATACCATTATTTGCCCCCGCGGTCCCGCCCGCTCGACCGGATTTCCGGATTAAGCCTGGCCCAGAGGGAGAAGGCCCGGGTCGGATTGCTGGGGGCGGCGCTGGTGGATTATCCCGACTTATCCCTGCTGCTCGAGAAGATCAATCAGGCCCAGGTAAAAATCACGCTTTCTTCCCTGCATGGGGAGGAACTTACCGATGCCGACCTGGCCTGTCTGGCCCGGGGTCAGGCCCGCACGCTTACCCTGGCTCCGGAATCCGGTTCCGAAAGATTAAGGATGTCCGTGAATAAAACCAGCACCGATGAACAATACCTCGACGCGGCCCGGAGGATGGTGGCCTTCGGGATTCCCCACCTCCGGCTTTATTTCCTTTACGGGCTGCCGGGTGAGGTTCCCGCGGATCTCCGGGCCATCGGGGATTTCGTGGAGAAAATCCAACAGCAGAGAAGGAGGGAGTCCCGGAAGGTGCCGGGCCGGCTGACAGTCTGCCTGGCGCCCTTCGTCCCCAAGCCGGCCACCCCGTTCCAATGGGCCTGGATGGAATCGGGCCGGGTTTTAAAACAGAAACGCGAAGAAATTATCCGGAGCCTGCGCCCCATCCCCCAGGTGCTGGTCCGGACGGAATCCATCAGCCAGGCCCGGCTCGAGGCGTATCTGGGGAGGGCGGACCGGCAGATGGGGAAAATTCTGGAGGGCCGGACTTTTCCCGAGATTAAACGCATGGCGCTCGGGGATGATATTCCCTGGCTCCAGCCAGCCCCCGATCCGGGGATCTCCTTTCCCTGGAATGTGGTGGACAGCGGGGTTACCCTGGATTTCCTCTGGCAGGAATGGCAGAATTCCAGCCTGGGAATCACCACTTCTCCCTGTCCGCCCCGGTCCGAGACGGCTTCCGGGGAGGGTCGGGCGCCCACCTGCTCCCGGTGCGGAGTCTGCGCCATTTTTTCGGAGAAGAATTATGAGATGTGATCCCGACCGGCTGAGACGGATTTTGAAGGATCGCAAGCGGATTTCCTCCCGGCCCAGAGGTTTCCGCCGGGCCGCGGTGCTGGTCCCGATCTTTGAAAGGCAGGGGGATTCCGGCCTGATCTTCACCCGGCGGACGGAAACCGTCAGCACTCACAAGGGGGAAATTTCCTTTCCGGGGGGAGCGGTTGATCCCGGGGACCGCGGGTCAAAACAGGCGGCTTTGCGGGAATCCGAGGAGGAATTAAGCCTGCCCTCCCGTCAGGTGGAAGTAGTCGGTTTTCTGGATGATATTGTCACCTTGAGTCTTTTCCGGATCACGCCCGTAGTCGGGTTCGTCCGGGAGCCCTGCTCGCTTTACCCCAATCCGCAGGAGATCGAAAAGGTTTTCGAGATTCCGGTCACCCGATTCCTGGATCCGGTTATCTTCCGGACCGAAGAAAAGTTCGAATTTCAGGGTCGCCCTTACCCGATATATTATTTTCATCTTCCCGAGGTGACGATCTGGGGAGCGACCGCCAAAATCCTGAAGCAATTTCTGACGGTCTGCTGTTCCTGGGATCCCGGCCGACCCTAAACTAGTCTAGTCTTTAGAGGGTACCCAACCTTTGAATTTCTCGGTAATTTTGTAGTTGCCTCATTCCTGAGGCTCCGTGGGTGAAGATATTTTCTCAGCCCGATAAATCGGGCAACTACGCAATCGTCGGAAAGCCTCTTTAGACCAGGGAAGTCGAAGGGTTGATTTGCGCGGGGATTTATTTTAAGATTCGGCGGACTTGAATTGATATTGTCTGATGCGGAGATTAAGGATTTTTAATTAGAAAACAAGTTGATCCGCAAGAATCCCCGCGGGAAAGCGATTTCCTATTTTTTCCGGCCAGATAGAGAAGGGAAGGTTAAGATGGCTCGAGTTTGTGAAATATGTGGAAAAGGGAAGGGAAACGGGAACCGGGTCAGTCACGCGAACAATCGGACCAAGCGGAAATTTTTACCTAATCTGCAGCGGGTCAAAGTTGTCGCGGCCAACGGTTCAAACCAGAAACTGAATGTCTGCACCCGGTGTATCCGCTCGGGAAAGATTCAGAAACCCATGAAAAGATCTTTATCTCCGGTCGCGCCCCACTGAGATTACCCCCTCAAGTTTTTCAATCGCTTTGATCACCGCGTTTAACTGGGCGGTGCCTTCGACCTGGATTTCAAAGAGGCCGGAGGCTTTCCGGTCGGCAATGGAGCGGATCGTAGCTTTTTGAATGTTGACATGCTCGGCGGAGATGGAACGGCTGATCGCCGCCAGCAACCCCGGTTCATCCACGCATAAAACCTTGATTCGTACCGTCAGGATTTCCCCGGTCCCGGTGTCCCAGTTGACCTCGAGCCGGCGTTCGGGATCGGAATCCAGGACCCGGGGGCAATCGTGGGAATGGATCGTCACCCCTCGCCCCCGGGTGATGAACCCGATAATCGGGTCCCCCGGGATGGGGTGGCAGCATTTGGCGAAGCGGACAAAAACATCACCCACCCCCTTCAGCGAGACCGCGGAAGAAACCGCCTGGCTTTCGGGACGGGGTCGGGCCGGCGGGGCAATTTCCCCTTCTTTTTTTTCTTCGGGGAAGAGTTGTCCCGCCGCTTTCAGCGCGGAGGTTTTGCCGTAGCCGATTCCGGCCAGGAGGCTGGGGACGTCCTTGTAGTTCAAGGTTTGGGCCGCGGTTTCCAGTTTCCCCTGCTTTTCCAGACGGCCTAAGTTCTGGCCCAGGTGGTTGAGTTCCCGCTCTAAGAGCTTCTGCCCCAAAATCTGGCTTTCGGTCATTTCCACCCGGCGGATAAACTGGCGGATTTTGTTGCGGGCCTGGGAGGTGCGGACGAATTTCAACCAGTCCTTGCTGGGCCGGTGACCGCCCTGGGTGAGGATTTCCATCCGATCCCCGTTCTGCATTTCGTAGGTCAGGGGCACGATCCGGTCATTGGCCTTGGCCCCCATGCAGGTGTTGCCCAATTCGGTATGAATGCTGTAGGCGAAATCCACCGGGGTGGCCCCGCGGGGGAATTCCCGCACGTCTCCCTTCGGGGTGAAAACGTAAACCTCGTCGGGAAAGAGGTCGACCCGGACGCTTTCCATGAATTCGGAGGGGTCGGCCAGATCCTTCTGCCATTCGAGCAGCTGGCGGAGCCAGGCGAATTTCTGCCCGTCTTTTTCGGTAATCTCCCCGGTTTCCTTGTAGCGCCAGTGCGCGGCTACCCCCTCCTCGTTCACGCGGTGCATTTCTTCGCTACGAATCTGGACTTCCACTCGTTCCCCGGAGGGTCCGATCACGGTGGTATGGAGCGACTGGTACAGGTTGGCTTTGGGCATGGCGATGTAATCTTTAATTTTGCCGTGGACGGGTTTCCAGAGGGAATGGATCAGCCCGAGAATCTCGTAGCATTCTTTAATGCTGCTGGTGATGATGCGGAAGGCGATCAGGTCGTGGACCTGTTCCAGTTCCAGGCCCTGGCTCTCCATTTTCCGGTAGATGCTGTAGATATTTTTCAGCCTCCCGTGGACCTGGGCCGTGAGCTGGCTCTCGGCCAGCCGTCGGTTGATCACCCGGATGACCTCTTCAATGTAACGCTCGCGTTCTTTCCGGTCCGTGGCCAGCTGTTCGGAGATCCGGTAATAGATGTTGGGACGGGAGTATTTGAAGGAGAGGTCTTCCAGCTCGGTTTTCATCCAGTAAATGCCCAGGCGGCTGGCCAGGGGGGCGTAGACATCCATGGTCTCCTGGGCCATCTCAATCTGCTTGGCCGCGGGCAGAAATTCAACGGTGCGGATATTGTGAACCCGGTCGGCGAGTTTGACCAGGATCACCCGGAGATCCTTGGACATGGCCAGAATCATTTTCCGGAAGGTTTCCGCCTGGTTGGATTTCCGGTTCCCGAAACTGACTTTGCCGATCTTGGTGACCCCATCCACCATATCGGTGATGTCTTTCCCGAAAAGTTCCAGAAGTTCTTCCCGGGAGGTCAGGGTGTCTTCGAGGGTATCGTGGAGCAGTCCGCAGGCAACCGTGGTCGCGTCCATCCGCAGCTGGGTGAGCAGCCCCGCGACCTCGAGGGGATGAATCAGGTAGGGTTCTCCGGAGAGCCGGGTCTGCCCGCGGTGAACCTTGGCGGAAAATACATAGGCTTTCCGGATTAAATCTACGTCAGCTTGAGGGTTATATTGGAGAACCTGATCCGTAATCTCGTGGATGCGAATCATGCTCGGGAAACCCTCCGTTTCGGCGGGAAGATGAACTCAGGACGCGGAGCGCGCGGATTTCCAGGGAATCAAATCAAAACCATCCGGGAAAATCCCTGCCAAAAATACAAATTCCAATGCGATTAAATCAGGACTTTTCTTCTTCCTCAAGACCCGGACCGATCACGACTTTGCCGGCGGCGATTTCTCTCAGGGCCACCACTACCGGGCGGTTATCGGATTCAACCAGAGGCTTGGACCCCTTCATGATCTGCTTGGATCTCTGGGCGGTCAGAAGAACCAGGGCAAACCGATCGGGGATCATCTCGAGAGCGTCATCAACGGTGATTCTGGCCATAATTTTCTCCTATATTCTTCCAGAAGGAAACCTGGATTTTCGGGAAAAGCGATTCGACCAATGGGTATACTATATCAAGATCGGAAGGAAATTAAACCCTGAACCATTTTTCGCCGGCAGTGTTCGGCGGTGATAATGGCCTTCACTTGGTCAACCGCCAAGGCAATCTTCTTCTCCTGATTTACCACTATGTAATCATAGTACTTTACCTTGCTTAACTCCACCCGGGCCCGTTTCAGCCGGGTCCGGAGTTCGGATTGTTTTTCCGTTCCGCGCTTCCGCAGCCGTTGCTTCAGCTCGGCCAGGGATTCCGGAACGATAAAGATCGAAACCGCTTCCGGCCGGGTCTTTTTAACCTGGGCCTGGCCCTGGAAGTCCACTTCCACGAGAACATCCTTCCCGGAGGAAAGGAGTTTTTCCAGGGCCGGCCGGCCGGTCCCGTAAAGCTCACCGTGAATCTCGGCCCATTCGAGAAATCCTCTTTTCCGGATCAGGCGGCGGAATTCCTCCCGGTTCACAAAGTGATAATCCTTCCCATTTATTTCTCCGGGCCGGGGGAGGCGGGTGGTGTAAGAAACGGAAAACTTCAGCTGGGGATTCCTTCTGAGCAGATGGGACCGGATCGTGGTTTTCCCCGCGCCGGAGGGGGCCGAGATAATAAAAACCATCCCACGTTTAATAGGGGAGGATAAATTTGGGTTCTTTTTGGCCATTGATATTTTGAAAATTTCTAATTTCTAATGACGAATCAGTGCTGTCCCAACGTTAATCGAATAATTTCAACTGGTTAGGAGAATCGACATATTTTTCCGGAAGATCTGTTGTTGTAAGTGCTTGCAATATGGGCATTTTCTCGAATAGGGTGACGCTCAAAATCTGTAGGATGGTATAGAGG
>JAPLJL010000041.1 GCA_026388615.1 Pseudomonadota bacterium
CATTGTCTCCCTGATCCTTCTTTACTATATCCGGAAGCAGAAATTGCCCTGGTACGGGTTATGCTTGGGACTGGTATTCTTCCTCGGCTATGCTATTATGCTTTTCGTTTTTCACCGATAGTTTTTTGCCTTTACTATTCAAACCATGAAAGTAATCGGGCTCATCTCCGGAACCTCGATGGACGGGATCGACGCGGCCCTGACTGAAATCAAAGGCCAGCCTCCTGAAATCAGGATCAAACTCCTCGACTACCTGGTGCATCCCTACCCCTCCGGCCTGAAGGAGCGCATCCGTGAAGCCGCTTCCCCCACGCGCAGCCGGGTTAATCAGATCTGCCATCTGAACTTCTACCTCGGGCATCTTTTCACCGAGGCCGCGCTTTCCCTGATTCAAAAATCCGGGGTTAAACCGACGGAAATAAAGCTGATCGGCTCCCACGGCCAAACCATTTATCACCTGCCCCAACCGATCGGCGAACCGGGCAAATTCGGCCGGATCGAGATCCGCTCCTCGCTCCAGATCGGGGAAGGCGCCGTCATCGCCGAGAAAACCGGTATCACCACCATCACCAATTTCCGGGCCCGGGACCTGGCCGCCGGCGGAGTGGGCGCGCCCCTCCTCCCCTATCTCCATTACTTGCTCTTCCGAAACCAGCAAAGCAACCGGGTCGTGATCAATATCGGCGGAATCTCCAACCTGACCTTCATCCCCTCACTTAAAAACTCCCCTCCCTCGATGGCCTCCGGCTCTGTAGAGCCTCCGGCTCGGAGAGGAGGGAACCGAGGGGAGGGGGTAAAACTCCTGTCACCCCCACCCCAACCCGCCCCCCTCAAGGGGGAGGGAAATATTGTTAATTCGCGTCAAGAGCGCCGTCCCCCCAGAAATTTTCGGAATTGGGCTGATTCGGTGATTGCCTTCGATACCGGTCCGGGCAACCTGGTCATTGATGGCTTGATCAGAAAGATCAGCCGGGGAAAGCATGAATTCGATCAGGATGGCCAATTCGCCCGGAAAGGCCGCCTGAACCGGCGCCTGCTGGATTATCTTCTCAGCCATGAATTCATCTCGCAGGCGCCCCCCAAGGCCGCGGAAAGAAATACTTTTGGGGAAGATTACCTGAAAAACATTCGGAAGATCGCCAAAAATAAATCCATTTCCGCCCCGGACCTGGTCCGGACCGCCACGGTCTGCATCGCCGAGTCCATCACCCTCAATTGCCGCCGCTTCATCTTCCCGCTCGGCCGGCCGGAAACCGCGATTATCTGCGGGGGCGGGGCGAACAATCTGTTCCTGCTCGAGTGCCTCTCGCAATCACTTTCCGGGATCAGGGTCACCACCACCCAGGAATTCGGGCTTGATCCCAAGATAGTGGAAGCCGCCGGTTTCGCCCTGCTGGCTTATGAAACCTGGCACCAGCGCCCGGGCAACCTGCCCCGCGTCACCGGGGCCGGGAAACCGGTAATCCTCGGCTGCATCTACCCGGGGAATTAAGGATAAAAATTTCTAATTTCTAATGACGAATTTCTAATCAATGTCTAATCGGAAAATTTCTAATGTATAAACAATTCCTGATTTTTCCTCTTTATTGGTCATTGGTGTTTAGTCATTGGGATTTGATTAGTAATTAGAAATTAGTCATTCGTTATTTCTTGATAACATGGTTGTCTACCCATGAAAATTTTACATCACCCGACTTTTAGATAGAGCCCATAAGTAATAAAATACGCTCCATGGCACGAATCACCCCCGCAGATATCAATGCCTATCTGGGCAGTCTTCCGATATCCCGGAGAATCGTCCGGCGGGTAAAGCCCCTGGCCCTGGGCCTGGGGCCTTTGTGGCTTTTGCAGAGAGCCGGCCGGAGGACCGCCGGGCTCCCGCTGGGGACGGCCGCCACCCAACTTACCGGAACCTCGGTGCGCGACAACCTGACCTCGGGAAGCACCCAGTTTAAAACCCTGATGGCCGCGGTCCGGCGCTTCCGCCCGGACGGGATCGGAATCATCTCGGATCTTTCCGTCGAGGCCCAGGCCTGCGGCTGCGAGATCAAATTCCCGGAAGACGGTCTTCCTTACGTTTCTTCCAAATTGGTTGAAAACCCGGAAGACCTGGAAAAACTCCGGCTGCCCGATCCCTACCGGGCCGGGCGGATGCCGGTGGTATTGGAAACTATCCGCCTGCTCTCCCGAAACCTGGGCTTGGCCATCGGCTCCGGGGGCATCGGCCCCTTTACCCTGGCGGGAGAACTGATCGGAACCGAGCGGGCTGCCCTGGCCGTTTACACCGAGCCGGAATTTCTCCACGCCGTCCTCAGGTATGCGGCCGAAGTCGTCATCAGCTACCAGCTGGCCCAGATCGCCTCCGGATCCGACACCGTGATCATCGGCGAGCCGACCGGCTCGATTCTTTCCCCTCAACATTTCCGGAAATTCGTGGCGGGCTATCTGACCCGGATCATCAAAAAGCTCCCGGTCCCCGTCACGCTTCATATCTGCGGCGACTGCGCCCATCTCCTGGACGAAATCGCCCTGCTTCCCATTGCCAGCTTAAGCGTGGACGCCCCCGTAAACCTGGCGGAGGCCGCCGGGAAAATCCCCGCGAATGTCATCCTCTCCGGCAACCTTGACCCGGTCACCGTGGTTCGAGAACTCGATCCCCGCGGAGTCCGCGAAGCCACGCTGAAGCTCCTGAAGGAAATGGACCCCTACCCGAATTTTCTCCTCTCCACCGGCTGCGATATCACCCCGGACACGCCGATGGAGAACATCGAGGCCATCCTCAAGGCTGTCAGAGAATATAAATATAAACCTTGAGGCTGGCCTTCAAACGGAAGCAACGGATAAAAACAGATTCAAACGGATCAGAACTGATACAGACGGATAAACTCATACATAAGGAGTTAACTTATAAAATTATCGGAATTCTTTTTAAGGTTCACAGCTCTTTGGGATGCGGGTTTCCTGAAAAGATATACCAAAGATCGATCGAGATAGAATTAGAAAAGGAAAAAATTCCATATCAAACTGAAAAAGAATTTAAAGTTCAATACGAAGGCAAAGAAGTTGGCCGTTTTCGCTTGGACTTAATTATCGATGATAAAGTGATTGTCGAATTAAAAGCAGTTGAAAAATTGCCAAAGGTTTTTAAAGAGCAGTTGATATCGCAATTAAAAGCATCGCCTTATGAAGTCGGTCTGCTGGTAAACTTTGGCGGTCCTAAACTAGTGTAGTGTCCCAGCAACGGCTTTACAGTGGTTAAGATCCTCGGTTTTGATTAGGTAGGGGCGGCCTTCCCTGGCCGACGCGAGCGTCAGCCAGGGAGGGGCTCCTCTACGAAAAAAGTATTGTCAGGGTTTTACTG
>JAPLJL010000353.1 GCA_026388615.1 Pseudomonadota bacterium
TTTTCCGGTTTTTTGAGGGAACGCCGCCCCGGCCGGAGATGAAACAGCGGAGCCTCGGTTCGGGATTCATCATTTCCGAAGATGGCTACATCATGACTAACAACCACGTGATCGAAGGCGCCGACGAAATCAAGGTAATCCTGGACAACGACAAACGCTATGACGCCAAGCTTATCGGCCGGGACGCCAAGACTGACATTGCTCTGATCAAGATCGAGGAAAAAGGCCTGACTTTCGTCCCGTTGGGCGACTCCAGCGCGCTTCAGGTGGGGGACTGGGTCATGGCCATCGGCAATCCCTTCGGGCTCTCCCACACGGTGACCGCCGGGATCGTTTCCGCCATCGGCCGGATTATCGGGTCGGGGCCCTACGACAACTTTATCCAGACCGACGCTTCGATCAATTTCGGCAACTCGGGAGGTCCCCTGATCAACATGAAGGGCGAGGTGATCGGGATCAACTCGCAGATCGTGGCGGGAGGGCAGGGGATCGGTTTCGCCATCCCGATTAACATGGCCAAGGATTTTCTGCCCCAGCTCAAGGAGAAGGGCAAGGTGATCCGGGGCTACCTGGGGGTCCTGATCCAGACCCTGACCCCGGACCTGGCCGACTCCATGGATTTGAAAGTCAAGGAAGGGGCCCTGGTTTCGCAGGTGATTCCCGGGGGGCCCGCGGATAAAGCGGGATTCAAGGTGGGGGATGTGGTGGTGGAATTCGACGGGAAGAAAATCACTTCCCATCATGAACTTCCCGCCCTGGTGGCGATTACCCCGATCGGGAAAAAAGCCAGGGTGATTATTATCCGGGATAAGAAAGAAAAGGAAATATTTATTGAAATCGGCGAACTCAAGGATGATCAAACGGCGCAGGCCGAGCCGGGCCCGGCTCCCGCGAACCAGTTCGGGATCGAGGCCCAGGGGCTGACCCCGGAGATCGCTCAGGAACTCGGGGTGAAAGACCGCCACGGCGTCGTGATTGCCGAGGTGACCCCGGGGAGCCCGGCCGAGGAGGCTGGACTCCGCCAAGGGGACATTATCCGGCAGATCAACCGCAAACCCATCCAGGATTTGGCGGATTATCAATCCCAGCTGGGCAGGATCGGAAAGGGAAAATCCGTTCTGCTCCTGATCGAACGGGAAAATCAGACCTTCTTTGTCGTGCTGCAGGAATAGCTGACTGAGTTATACGGTTGCGGTTGGGCGGCTGGTTTCGGTTGGGTGACGCGGTTGTGGAAAAAACCGATCAACGTTACCCGTATGACGAGACGAGCAGCGCAACCGAATGACGCAGGACGAGGATAAAAAAATCAGTCCAATGAAACCGGAAAAATTCACGATCAAGACCCAGGAAGCGCTCTCGGCCGCCCAACAGGAGGCCGGGTCCCGTCACCATGCCCAGATGGAGGTGGAACACCTGCTTCTGGCCCTGCTTAAACAGGAAGGCGGGGTGGTTCCGGAACTCCTGGAAAAGCTCGGGGCCAGCCCGGGCCGGGTCCGGGCTGAACTGGAAAAAATCCTGGCCCGGATCCCCACGGTTTCCGGGGCCGAGGAAATCTATCTTTCTCCCCTTCTGAAACGGGTGATGGACCGGTCGCTCGAGATTGCCACCCGGATCCGGGATGAATACGTCAGCTCCGAACATATCCTGCTGGCGGTTCTGGAAGAGAAGGAGGGCCCGGCCGTCCAGCTCCTGGCGAACCTGGGGGTGACCCCGGACACGGTCCTCCGGGCGCTCACCGAGATCCGGGGCTCGCAACGGATCACCGACCAGAACCCCGAGGAGAAATATCAGGCGCTCAAGCGTTACTGCCGGGACCTGACCGAAATCGCCCGCCGGGGCAAGCTTGATCCGGTGATCGGCCGGGACGAGGAAATCCGCCGGGTGGTCCAGGTGCTTTCCCGCCGGACCAAGAACAACCCGGTCCTGATCGGCGATCCCGGGGTGGGAAAAACCGCGATCGTCGAGGGCCTGGCCCAGCGGATCGTTTCGGGGGACGTTTCCGAGACGATCAAGGGGAAGTCGGTGCTGGCCCTGGACCTGGGGTCGCTGGTGGCCGGGGCCAAGTTCCGGGGGGAATTCGAGGACCGGCTTAAGGCGGTGCTCAAGGAGATCTCCGAGCGCGAAGGCGAGATCATTCTCTTTATTGATGAGCTCCATACCCTGGTGGGGGCGGGCGCGGCCGAAGGGGCGATGGACGCTTCCAACATGCTGAAACCCGCCCTGGCCCGGGGGGAACTCCGCTGTGTGGGCGCCACCACCGTGGATGAATACCGCAAGCATATCGAGAAGGACGCGGCCCTGGAACGGCGTTTCCAGCCGATTTTAGTGCGCGAACCCTCGGTGGAGGATACCATCTCCATCCTCCGGGGGTTAAAGGAAAAATACGAGATTCACCACGGGGTCCGGATCAAGGATTCCGCCCTGATCGCGGCGGCCACCCTCTCCCAGCGCTACATCTCCGGCCGGTTTCTGCCGGACAAGGCCATCGACCTGATCGACGAAGCCGCCTCTAGGCTCCGGATCGAGATCGACAGCGTGCCGGTGGAAATCGACGAGGTCCAAAGAAAGATCGTCCAACTTGAGATCGAGCGGGAGGCGCTTCGGAAGGAGACCGGGGAGGATACCGTCCGCAACCGGGAGAAAGTGGAACAGGAAATCGCCCGGTTGTCCGCCGAGCGGGACAAGCTCCGGGAGCACTGGAAACAGGAAAAGGAACTGATCGGCCGGATCCGGAAAATCAAAGAGGAGATCGAGGCCGTCCGGACCGAGGAGCAGAAGGCCGAGCGGGAAGGCGAATTGGGCCGGGTGGCGGAGCTTCGCTACGGGAAACAGCTGACGCTCAAGCGCGAGATGGAGGAGGCCCAGAAAAAGCTCGCCGAATTCCAGGCCAGCCAGAAAATGCTGAAGGAAGAGGTGGACGAGGACGATATCGCCGAGATCGTGGCCAAATGGACCGGGATCCCGGTATCCCGGCTGGTCGAGGGGGAGCGGGAGAAGCTCCTGCACATGGAGGACCGGCTCCGCCGGAGGGTGGTGGGGCAGGACCAGGCCCTGGTCCTGGTTTCCCAGGCCGTGCGCCGGGCCCGGGCCGGGCTCAAAGATCCTCACCGGCCAATTGGTTCGTTTATTTTCATGGGTCCGACCGGGGTGGGCAAAACCGAAACCGCCAAGGCCCTGGCCGAGTTTCTCTTTGATACCGAAGAGGCCATGGTCCGGGTGGATATGTCAGAGTTTATGGAAAAACACTCGGTCGCCCGACTGATCGGGGCCCCCCCGGGCTATGTCGGGTACGAGGAAGGGGGCTACCTGACCGAGGCTATCCGCCGGAAGCCCTACTCGGTGATCCTGATGGACGAGATCGAGAAAGCCCACCAGGACGTTTTCAACGTGCTCCTCCAGATCCTGGACGACGGTCGGCTCACGGACGGGAAAGGCCGGACGGTCGATTTCCGCAACACCGTGGTGATCATGACCTCCAACATTGGGTCGCAGTACATCACCGAGCTCGGGAGCGATTACGAACGGATGCGCCAGCGGGTCCTGGAGTCTCTCCGGGAACATTTCCGGCCGGAGTTTCTGAACCGGATCGACGAAATCATCATCTTCCGGAACCTGGCGCGGGAGGACCTGAAAGCGATTGTGGACATCCAGGCCCGGCTGCTCCAGCGCCGCCTGAAGGACAAGGGCCTCGAGATCGAACTGGCCCCGGAGGTGAAGGAATATCTGTCCGAGCGGGGCTTTGACCCGGTTTACGGCGCCCGCCCCCTTAAACGGGTGATTGAGAAAAGCGTTTACGATACCCTGGCCCAAATGATTCTCGAGGGGGATTTCACCGAAAAGGACGTGATCACCATCGGCCTGGATCGCCGGAAGGGGGAACTGACCTTTACCCGGAAGCGAAAATAGGGGACAATCGCATTTCTTTCCGAAGCCCTTATTCGAAAGTTAAAAGCTTGGTTTTTATCTTGACTTCGTCAGGTTGTTGTCGCTGTTTTTTGTCATTCTCGCGGCTTGTCCCGAATCTGTTTGAGGGAAAACCGGAATCCATTAAAATATAAAAGAAGGTGAAATGACGGAGGAAATAAAATGAAACCTGGGAGAGATGAAGCTGGAACCCTTCTAGACCGGGTCGATTTTTTCCGGCGGATGGAGCCGGCCCTGAAGAAAAACCTGCTCAAGGTGGTGCAGGTACGCCGGTTTGAGCGGGAGGGAGTCATCCTCACCCAGGAGGAGGCCGGGACCTCGCTTTATTTCATCGCCGGCGGCAGGGTCAAGGTCATTCTCTACGGGGAGGATGGGAAGGAGATCACCCTTTCCACGCTGGGGGCGGGGGATTTCTTCGGGGAGATGGCCATGATTGACGGGGAACCCCGTTCCGCCTCGGTGGTGGCGTTGGATGACACCATCCTTCTGATCATTACCCGGCAGGACTTCCTCGACCTGATCCGCCGCTATCCGCGAATGGCCCTGGAGTTTCTTTCCGAGATGAGCCGGAGGCTCCGGAAAGCTGACGAAATGATCGGCAGCCTCGCCCTTCTCGACGTCGCCGGACGGGTGGCGCGTTTTCTCCTGGAACTGGCCAAGGAAGAAGGGATCCAGGAAGCGGAAGGGATGGTGGTTTCCAATCGTCCCACGCATCAGGAGATCGCCAGCCGGATCGG
>JAPLJL010000323.1 GCA_026388615.1 Pseudomonadota bacterium
GGGCGTCCCCTACGTGGCCGAGACGGTGAAGAAGCTCCTGGGACGGCTTCCGATTTTCGGGATCTGCCTGGGTCAGCAGATTCTCGGGCTCGCCCTCGGGGGCAAGACCTACAAGCTCAAGTTCGGCCACCACGGGGGGAACCACCCGGTCAAGGATGTCCGGAGCGGCCGGATTATGATTACCGCGCAGAATCACGGATTCTGCGTGGATATCGATTCCCTGTCGGCGGAAAAGGTGGAAATCACCCACCTGAACCTGAACGATCAATCCCTGGAGGGATTCCGGCATAAGGAGATTCCGGCTTTTTCGGTGCAATTTCACCCGGAGGCCTCACCGGGACCACACGACGCGCACTACCTGTTCGCTGAATTTATCAGAATGATGGAGTGCAGATAAAAATCATGATCAAATTCCAAGTTCCAAATCCCAATAACCAAATAAAAACAAAATGACCAATGACTAAAAACCAAATCCAGAAGGGGGTTTTTTCAGCAAATATGCTTTTAAATAATTTTTATTTGTATTGGTAGTTGTTTGGTAATTGGAGCTTGGTAATTGGGATTTGCTGTAAGAGATGCCGAAAAGAACCGACATTAAGAAGATTCTGATCATCGGCTCTGGGCCGATTGTCATCGGCCAGGCCTGCGAGTTTGATTATTCCGGGGCCCAGGCCTGCAAGGTGCTCAAGGCCGAAGGGTACGAGATCGTCCTTTTGAATTCCAACCCGGCCACGATCATGACCGATCCGATTTTCGCCGACCGGACTTATATCGAACCGATTAACGCCGATATCGTGGAAAAAATCATCGCCCGGGAAAGACCCGATGCCCTCCTGCCCACCCTGGGGGGGCAGACCGCGTTGAACGTGACAGTGGAAGCGGCGGAAAGAGGGGTTTTCGACAAGTATGCCGTCGAGGTGATCGGGGCCAAGGTGGAGGCCATTAAAAAGGCCGAAGACCGCGAGCTTTTCAAACAGGCGATGAAAAAGGTCGACATCGACCTGCCCCGGAGCGGAATAGCCAGGAATTTTTCCCAGGCCCTGGAAGTGGTCAAGGAAATCGGCTTTCCGGTGATCGTCCGCCCCAGTTTCACCCTGGGGGGATCCGGCGGCGGGGTCGCCTACAACCAGGAGGAATTCCGCGGGTTGGCGAAACGGGGCCTGGCCTCCAGCATGATCTCCGAGATCCTGATCGAGGAATCGGTGATCGGCTGGAAAGAATTTGAGCTCGAGATCATGCGGGATTTCCGAGACAGCGTGGTGATCGTCTGTTCGATCGAGAATTTCGACCCGATGGGGGTGCACACCGGGGACTCGATCACCGTGGCCCCGGCCCAGACCCTCTCCGACCGGGAATACCAGCTGATGCGCGACGCCGCGATCCGCTGTATCCGGGAGATCGGGGTGGAGACGGGGGGGTCCAATATCCAGTTCGGGGTTCACCCGGACACGGGCAGGATGGTGATCATCGAGATGAACCCCCGGGTTTCCCGGAGTTCGGCCCTGGCCTCCAAAGCTACCGGCTTCCCGATCGCCAAAATCGCCGCCCGGCTGGCGGTCGGCTACGCCCTGGACGAGATTCCCAACGATATCACCCGCAAGACCCCGGCCAGTTTCGAGCCGGCGATCGACTACTGCGTGGTGAAGATCCCCCGTTTTACCTTTGAAAAATTCCCGGCCGCCGATCCCATCCTGACCATCTCCATGAAATCGGTGGGGGAGGTGATGGCGATCGGGCGCACCTTCAAGGAATCACTGCAGAAAGCCTTGCGATCACTGGAGATCGGGGTGGCCGGCCTGGAAACCGGGGGAGGAAAAATCACCGTCAGCCCGGAGCGGGCCGTCATTGAGGACCGCCTGCGCAATCCCGGGGCGGAGCGGATTTTCTACATCCGGGAAGCCCTCCGGACGGGGATGGAGATCGAGAGGATATATCAGCTGACCCGGATTGACCGCTGGTTTCTTTCCAACCTTGGGGAGATCGTCAGTCTCGAAGGCGAGCTGGCCGCTTTCCGGGGCGGTTGGGAGAAACTGCCGGCGCCGCTCTGGCGCCAGGCCAAGGAATTCGGTTTTTCGGATTTACAGCTGGCCCGGCTCCTCGGAACTGATGAACTGACCATTTATCAGCACCGGATGAGTCTGGGCCTGACCCCGGTTTTCAAGGTGGTGGATACCTGCGCGGCTGAGTTTGAAGCGTACACCCCGTACTATTACTCCACCTATGAAACCGAGGGGGAAAGGTAGAAAGGAATTGACGATTGCAGCCTCCGGCCCTGTAGGGCCTACGGCCCGGAGGGATTGACGATTGACGACTGAAAGAAACAGGTTCAACGTTCAAGGTTCAAAGTTCAATGTTCAATGTTAATAAACCCAGACCTGCTAATCCCCCCCTTCCCCCCTTTGTAAAAAGGGGGGTGAAGGGGGATTTTCATCACCTGAACCCGGAACTGTGAACCTGGAACCTTGAACCCTAAAACCAGAAAGCAGGAATAAGACATGTCCAAGACCAAATATATTTTTGTTACCGGCGGGGTGGTTTCCTCCCTGGGAAAGGGGATCACCGCGGCTTCGGTGGGCGCCATGCTCAAGGCCGCCGGCCTGAAGACCACGATTCTGAAGATAGATCCTTATCTGAATGTCGATCCCGGCACCATGAGCCCGTTCCAGCACGGCGAAGTTTTCGTCACCGATGACGGGGCGGAAACCGATCTCGACCTTGGTCATTACGAACGGTTCATGGACGAGAACCTGAGCCAGGCCAACAATTTCACCACCGGGGTGGTTTATGAAACCATCCTGGCCCGGGAAAGAAAGGGTGATTACCTCGGGAAGACCGTGCAGGTCATCCCCCATGTGACCGACGAGATCAAGTCCCGGATCTTGAAGTGCGGGAAAGGAAACGACGTCCTGATCACCGAGATCGGCGGGACGGTGGGGGACATCGAAGGCCTGCCCTTTGTCGAGGCGGCGCGCCAGATCCGGCAGGACCTGGGCCCCGGCCAGGTCTGCTACATCCACGTGACCCTGGTTCCGTATATCCGGGCGGCCGAGGAAGTGAAGACCAAACCGACCCAGCAAAGCGTAGCCAAGCTTCGGGAGATCGGGATTGAACCCCAGATCCTGGTTTGCCGGACCGAGCGGCCCCTGGCCCGCGACCTCCGGAAGAAAATCGCCCTTTTCTGCAACGTCCAGTTCAACGCGGTGATCGAGGAAAGGGATGTAAAAGAAACGATTTACGAAGTTCCGGTGACGCTGGCCCGGCAGGGACTTGACCGCCAGATTCTGAAATTCCTGGGTTTAAGGAAAAAACCGGGCGACCTTTCGGATTGGGAAGCGTTGCTGGAGCGGATCAACCGGGCCACCGAGACGGTTAACATCGGGGTGGCGGGCAAGTATACCGAGCTGAAGGACGCCTATAAGAGCATCTGGGAGGCATTGAATCACGGGGCTTGGGAAAACGGGGTAAAGGTTAATATCGAGTATATTGACGTGGAAAAGAATGAACTGGAGCGAAAACTCAAGGCCGTGGATGGCATCCTGGTCCCGGGCGGGTTCGGGGACCGGGGGATCGGGGGAAAGTTAAAGGCGGTGCGCTTCGCTCGTGAGCGGAAGATTCCCTTTTTCGGGATCTGCCTGGGAATGCAGTGCGCGGTGATCGAGTTCGCGGAGAACGTCTGCGGGATGAAGGGGGCCAACAGCACCGAGTTTGACCCCCGGACCCGATACCCCGTGATCGAATTCCTGCCGGAACAGAGGCGGATCGAGGAGAAGGGCGGCACCATGCGTCTCGGCAGTTACCCCTGCCGGTTGAAACGAGGTTCGCTGGCCTTCCGGGCCTATCGAAAGGATAAAATTGAGGAGCGGCACCGGCATCGTTATGAAATGAACAACCGTTTCCGTCAGCAACTTTCCCGCCGGGGTCTCCGTGTTACCGGCGAATATGAGTCCCGGCGGCTGGCGGAGATCGTCGAACTGCCTGATCATCCCTGGTTTGTCGGGGTGCAGTTCCATCCCGAATTCAAATCCCGGCCGCGCCGCCCCCATCCGCTTTTCCGTGATTTCGTCCGGGCGGCCTATCGGCACCGGGAGATAGATGGCTGAGGGAAAAAAGTCGTTAGGTTGTGGGGCGGATAGATTTAAT
>JAPLJL010000189.1 GCA_026388615.1 Pseudomonadota bacterium
CGGCCGGAATGGCTTACATCCCCACCGGCAGTTTTCCCATGGGCAGCTCCCCGGATGATTCCGACCATGACTACTCCGAGCTTCCCAACAAATCGGTAAATGTTCCCGCTTACTGCATCGATGTTTACGAATACCCCAACAAGGAAGGCGTCACGCCCCAGACCAAGTCCACCTGGTACGAAGCGAAAAAAATCTGCCAGGCCAACGGCAACCGGCTTTGCACCGAACCCGAGTGGGAAAAAGCCTGCAAGGGGTCCAAGAATAATAAATACCCCTATGGCAACCATTGGGACGGAAATATCTGCAATACTCAGGATCCCCAGGGGAAGGAACGCGCGGTCCTGGCCAGCGGCAAGGAAAAGAAATGCAAAAGTGATTACGGGGTTTATGATCTTTCCGGAAACGTCAAGGAATGGACCGAGGACGCTTTCTCCGCGGAAATTTCCGATCGGACCGTCAAAGGCGGATCATCCAGCCGTCCCGATTGGGCCACCCGGTGCGCCACCCGGGAAAACTTCCTGCAACCCGTCCGGAACCCTGACCTCGGGTTCCGCTGCTGCCGCGACGCCCCGTAAGCAAAGTTCGCTGATCCAATAGTTCTCGGCTCACGTCAACCGGTTGCGCAGCTCGTTTCGTCCTCCGGGCTACGTCTTACGGATTTTTTTCAAACCCAACCGTACGACCTAACCGAAACCAGCCGCGCAACCGCAACCGATCAACCTAACCGCTTTTCCTTTTACCTCGGCAAGTTCTATTCCGAAGCGGAGAGAAACAATATTTCCTCCCGCATTTCTTTCGCCATCTTCTGATGGGTTCCGCTCCAGTAGGTCCGCCCGCATCTCGAGCAGAAAGCAAAATGCTCCTGGGTCCTGAACACGTATTCCGGAACCCGGGCTTGGGCTTCCTCGCGGGGGAGATCAAGCAAAGGATGGTTGCAGAGACTGCAACGGGTGAAGGACCTTTCTTCCGGGGGGATGAAATTCAAACCTGAAATCACCTCCTGGATCTGATCCCGGAAACTGTCGTTTTCGATAAAGATAGCCCGTTCAGAACCTGATATCTTTCGGAAAAAACGGGTATCCCGGGTGAGAATTACCCTCTCTTCCGCCCGGGCCATGGCCAGCAGTTCCCCCTCATCCCAGGTATTGGAATATAAGGTGTCAAGTCCCAGAATCCGCAACCACTTAGCCAGTTTGCCCAACATGCAATCCGCCGCTAACCGCGGCATTAAATTTCCCGGATTTTCTGGTTTTGACATCAGCATGCCGACTGGAACTGGAATATTCGGGAAAGTATATAATCCCCGGTGAAGCTCAAACAAGACCGAACTTAATCATTCCACTCGGCCGTTATCCGCTCTCGGCAGCACATAATTCATCCGCTTTCCGCGTCGAGATTCCCTGACGGATTTTCTGGGCCTGACCGGGAAGAATCGGCCTGGAACCAGGGTCAAGACCGGGAAAATCGAGGGGTTCATTATAAGATTTCATTTATGGGTTTTCCTTGACAGGCATTTTTAGGTTAAAATATATCTTATATATAAAAGGTTTGAAGCCAAAACCTTTAATCAAAGGAAAAGCTTATGAAAAAAATTGCGCGGATTTTAATCGCCCTAGGTATTATTATCTCCGGTTTGGGGCTCTCGGCCCCAGTTTCCCGGGCGGAGAACACCCCCCCGCCTTCTCCTGCGATTGAAGGCCGAACCGGCGTTCTCCGGGTCATCTCGGCATACACCCCCAAATACGGGGTCTTCAGTGTCGGCGCGAATTTCAACTACTGGGACTCCGAGTATTTCCGGGGAGAACGGAGCGAATTCCTGGAGCCCGGACTGTCCCAGAAACGTTTCCAGGGAACCTACCAGGCCACCCTCTCCGCCGCCGACTGGCTGGAGCTTTTTGTCTCGACGAAAACCATTTCCAACCAGGCTACCCTGGAAAACGGGGCGGGGAAATTCCTCACCCAGGGCATCGGGGACCTGACCACCGGATTCAAAATCGGTTATGACCCGGATGCCGCCCTCAGCGTGGGGTTCGACATCTTCACCCGGCTCTACGCCGACGTCGGCCGGGTCGGCTATAAATGGGACGCCACCGGTTACGGGGGAAGATTCCTTTTCACCTTCGACTGGAACCGGCTGAAAGGCAACCCCATTCCCCTCCGCTGGCACCTCAACGCGGGGTTTCAGAAGAACTATTCCATGAAGCTGGCTGACCATATCGCGGACGGGGACAAGTCCCCCTCCCTCTATTACGCCCTCGGGATGGAGGAAGATGACGCCCTGCTTCTCAGCACCGCCCTGGAGGTTCCCCAGCGCTACCTCTCCTTCTTCCTGGAATACTCCACCGAGCAGTATGTCAACACCACGAAAAGCGGGGGCTGGCGCCAGTTCAACCAGAACCCCCAGAGAATCACCCCCGGCTTCCGGATCACCCCGGTGGAAGGCCTGGCGATTGACCTGGCCTGCGATCTGGGGATGGGCCTCTTCGGGGTGGAGGAGAACTATCCGCTCTACCCGAACCTGCAGCAGCTTTCCGGGTCCAACGGTAACCAGAACCGCCTCTCCTCGGCGCTTGACCAGGAGGTAGCCCCGGACTGGGCCCTGGTCGCCGGCATCAGTTATACCTTCGCCCCCGCTCCTCCCCCGGTGATCGTGGCCGCTCCCCCGAAGAAAGGCACCATTTCCGGAAAAATATATGACCAGGAAAATTCCCAGCCCCTGGAAGGGGCAGTCATCAGTTTCCCCGGCACCAATTTGACCCGGCTCTACTCGGGTTCCGGCGGGGAATACGACACTTGCGAGTTTCTCCCCCAGACCGTCTCCCTCCAGGTCGAAAAGGAAGGCTACAAGGAAGCTTCCGAGCCGGTCGCCGTCGAGGCGGGGATGATGTCCACCATGGATTTCGGACTCCTGCGCCTAGTCAAAATCGGGACCATCACCGGCAAGGTGACCGACAAGAAATCCTTCCAGCCCCTGGCGGCCGTCATTTCTTTCGACGACCCCAAGATCGCCAACCTGGCGGCCGATCCCGCGACCGGGGCTTACAACGGCCAGGCCGCCCCGGGGAGCTACCGGGTTCGGGCCTCGGTGAACGGTTATAAATCGGAAATCAAACTGGTCCGGATTGAGGATAAGCGGACCACGATCGTTGATTATCAATTGGAAGCGGAAGAGAAGGCCCCCGAGGGCGGGACTATCCTCGGCACCGTGCAATCCAAGGACGGCAAGCCCCTGGCCGCGGTGATTAGCTTCGGGGATCCGCGGATCCAGAACCTGGCCGCCGACCTCGGCACCGGGGCCTACAAAGCAACCCTTCTGCCCGGGACCTACCAGGTCACCGCCAACGCCCAGAATTTCAAGCCCCAGGTCCAGGTCGCCCAGATCGAGAAGGGTCTGCCCACCATGGTCAACTTCGTCCTCGAGACAGAGGAAAAAGCGGTCGAGGTCGGGACCATCCTCGGCACCGTGCAATCCAAGGACAATAAGCCGCTCGCCGCGGTGGTGAGCTTCGGGGACCCGCGGATCCAGAACCTGGCCGCCGATCCCAACACCGGGCAATACAAGGGATTCCTCGCCCCCGGGACCTACCAGGTCACCGCCAACGCCCAGAATTTCAAGCCCCAGCTCCAGGTCGCCCAGATCCAGAAGGGCCTGCCGACCTTGGTTAATTTCGTCCTCGAACCGCTGGTGGAGGCGGAGGTCGAAGGCGCCTTTGCGGGCCGGGTAGTAGACGCAGGCAAGCAGCCCCTAGCGGCGGTGGTTTCCTTCGAGGGCGCCGATATCTCCAACGTGGTGACCAGTCCGGCCACGGGCGAGTTTTACATTAAGCTCAAGCCCGGGAGTTATTCCGTCCGGGCCGCGGCCCAGGGTTTCAAGTCCGATCTCAAGGTGGTCCAGATTGCCGGCGGCAAAAAAACCATCGCCGAATTCGTGCTCGAGCCCCTGACCAAAGCCAAGCTCACGGAGAAAAAGATCGAAATCAACGAAACGATTCATTTTGAAACCGGGAAGGCCCTGATTCTGCCGGAATCCTTCGGGCTCCTGGACGAGGTCGCCGACATCCTGCGCAGCAATCCCCCCCTCTCGATCCTGATCGAAGGCCACACCGATTCCATCGGCTCCGATACCGCTAACCTCATCCTTTCCCAGAACCGGGCCAACTCGGTGATGCAGTATCTGACCCAGCATGGGGTGGGCAAAGACAAACTCAATGCGACCGGATTCGGGAAGTCCCGCCCGCTCGCCGACAACTCCACCGCGGGGGGTCGGGCCAAGAACCGGAGGGTGGAATTTACCATTCTCCGCAAGTAAAATAAGTCAGTTATTCCGGATTTCTTCATCGGGCGGGGAAATCCCGCCCGATTCATATCATGAGCGAAAAAGAACTCCAGCTCCTCCGCCGCGAAATCGACCGGATCGATGCCGGGATCCTTTCCCTGCTGAACCGGAGAACGAAAACCTCCGCCCGGATCGGAGCCCGGAAAAAGCGACTGGGACGGGCACCCTATGATCCCTCCCGGGAGAAGGAAATCCTGGCCCGGCTGAAATCCCTGAACCGCGGCCTGCTCCCCGCGCCCGCAATCGACTTTATCTTCGGGGAAATTCTTTCCGCCTGCCGCTCGGCTTTCCGCCCGATCCGGGTAGCTTACCCGGGACCCGCGCCGAGTCCCGGACGGACGGCAGGGATTAATAATTTCGGACGCAGCGCGCGCTTCCTGTCCTGTTCCGGAAATCCCGGGGTCTTCCGGGCGCTCCAAGCCGGGCGGGCGGACTATGGAATTGTCGTGGCTCCCGGGAAAAAAGCGGTTTTTCCCCCGGACCTGACCGTGGTGAAAAAAGGGACCTTCCCGGGCCGGGCCGGGAAAAAGGAAAAGTTCATCGTTCTCCGGGCCCGGAGCAGATAAACGAAGGCCTTGGTTTCGAGTTTCGAGTTTGTAGTTTTTGAAAATTGGTTATTTTTTATTTGTTTGGTAATTGGAGATTGGTAATTGGAATTTGAAAGGGAACCGTCCAGATGATCAAACCCGCACGCAAAGCAATTGCCTCCCTCACCCCTTATGTCCCCGGCAAGCCGATCGAGGAACTCCAGCGGGAACTGGGAATCCGCGAGGCGATCAAGCTGGCCTCCAACGAAAATCCTTTCGGGCCCTCCCCGCGGGCCCGGCGGGCGCTGGCCCAGAGCCTGGCCGGGATCAACCGTTACCCCGACGGAAGCTGTTTCATTTTAAAAAAGGCTCTCTCCGCCGCGCTCCGGGTTCCGGAGGACTGGATCGTCTTCGGAAACGGTTCCAACGAAATCATCGAGCTCCTGGTCCGGACCTTCCTGCCCCCCGGGTCCGAGGCGGTCACCTCGGAAAGCACTTTTTTGGTCTATGATCTGGTCGTCGCAGCCGCCGGGGGGAAGCTCCGGAAGGCACCCCTGAAAAATTTTTCTTACGATCTCCCGGCCCTGCGCTCGCTGGTGAACCGGAAGACCTCCCTGGTTTTCATCGCCAACCCCAACAACCCCACCGGAACTATCGTCCGGGAGCCGGAACTCGTCCGCTTCCTGCGCGGGCTCCCGAAAAATATCCTGGTGGTCATGGACGAGGCTTATGCGGAGTTCGCGACTGACCGTGCGTACCCGCGGAGCCTCAAGCTGCTCTCCACCTTCCCCAACCTGGTGGCGCTCCGAACCTTCTCCAAGGTCTACGGCCTGGCCGGCCTCCGGATCGGCTACGGGGTGGCCCGGCCCGAAGTCACGGATTTATTGAACCGGGTCCGCCAGCCCTTTAACGTGAGCTCCGTGGCCCAGGCGGCGGCCCGGGCCGCGCTCACCGACACTCCTTTCCTGAAGAAAACCACGGAAAACAACCGCCGGGGTCTGCAGTTCCTTGATCGCGAGTTTAAGCGCCTGGGGCTCAGGTATATCCCCACCCAGGCCAACTTCGTTCTTTTCGAGGTCCCCGGCGGAGGAGATAAATATTATCAGCTCCTGCTCCGGGAAGGGGTCATCGTCCGCCCGATGGGCGGGTACCGGCTGCCGGACTGGCTCCGGGCCACCGTCGGCCTGCCCCGGGAAAACGCCCGACTTATTCAGGCTCTGAAAAAAATCCTCTCTAAAAACCAATAACCAATTACCAAATTCCAATTACCAAACAAATCTCAAGCACCAATGACCAAACGATAACTAATAACCAAGCACCAAACTTCAAGTAATAATCAGATCCCGATCACCAAACCTAAAAAATGATTTTGGTATTTTTCATTTAAATATTGTTGTCCGATTCGTCCTGTTTGGAATTTTGGATTTGGTCATTGATTTTTTGTTTGGTAATTGGAGCTTGGTAATTGGAGCTTTTTGAGGGAGCTTGGTCATTGGAATTTAATCAGACCACATGAATCAGGAAACCGATTTACGCCGGCAGGCTTTCTCGATCATCATCCTGATGGGCATCGTCAGCCTCTGCGGGGACATTACCTACGAGGGCGCCCGCAGCATCACCGGGCCCTTCCTCGC
>JAPLJL010000357.1 GCA_026388615.1 Pseudomonadota bacterium
ATCCATAACCGTTATCTAACTGAGAAACTGCTTTTTGGGGTCAAAGCTCCGCAGCCGCCAGATCTCCTCCTGCGTGGGTGGAGAAAACCTCCGGAGACCGGGCGCCGCCTTGACCTCGAAGCCGCAGACTTCCTTCACCCGGCGAACCGCTTCTTCTTCCTTGATTCCCGCCGGCCAGTCGGGAAAGGCGATCATCGCGAGCTCTTTCTTCCCCTGCTCCTTGCCGAAAACCGCGAGGTCGGAAGCCACGAAGCTCACGCGGTCGCCCGGGCTGCTGACATAATTAAGTTTATCGACATATCTCCTTTTCCCCAAAGGCGCGCTGACCACCACCTCCCGGGCCATGGAAGCCACGTCGTTGCCCCCGCCCGGGCCGGTAAGATATAGCTTTTGTTCCGGGATCTTCGTGGTGTTGATATTTCCAAACTTGTCCACCTGCCCGGCCCCCAGGCTCCCGATGCAGCGGGCGTTGGCCCCGCCCATGAAAAGACCCATCACCTCGTCGATCTGGCTGAGCATCCGGCAGGTGTGGATATTCCGGAGATTGAAAATGAAGGGGTCCGCCGGGCAGGGATCATAACCGTAGAATCCCACCTCCGCGATCAAGGCGACCGGGTTGCCCGCATTTTTCAGGGACTTGGCTGCCAGCCAGGCCGCCAGATTGGAGGTGCCGATCCCGGCCAGGATGGTGTGATGATCCATCTTTTTCACCTGCTCCTCGATGATCCTTCCGGCCATCACCGCCATCATTTCCAGTCCGCTGGGGGGCGCGTCGGGATTTTCCCCCAAACCCATTTCGCGGAAATCGGAAACCCAGGAGTCGGCATTCGAGCGGCCCTTGAGATAAAGCACCCGGTTGCTCCCCAAGCGAGTGAGATATTCCTGCTGATTCGGGCAAGTGAGGATCCATTTATCCACCCACTCCCGGAGCGCCTGCGGATCTTTGTAGACCTTCCGGAGATCGACCATAAATTGATAATCATCGGCATAGGCGGGGAATTCCGTGAGCCCGTAATTGGAAAGGCCTCCCGGATGCGCCCCCAGCTCGGTCGGGCAAACCGCTTTTACGACCGCGGAAGGGATCCGGACCAGGTGGGAATGCGACCGGATGAATTCCGAAGAAACCACCTGTTCCACCGAGGCGATGACCCCTCCCCGGGAAGCCAGGGCCCCATAAATCCCTTCCCCGTAAGGCGGGCACATCAGGACATTCCCCTCCGGGTCGGCCGCCTGGCCGTGGATGAAAGTAAGATCGGGCCTGAGGGCCCGGGCCATCCCGATTTCCCGCCCGTCGGGAAGCTTGACCTTGCAGAGATCGTTTTTATTCTCCTCTTCCATGCTGGACCCGAAAACCGAGGGAATCGGGATCCATTCCATTCCCATCGCCCCGGCCCGCATCCGGAGGGGAAAGGAAAGAATCGTCCAGGACTCAAATTCGCAGGTGCCGTTCCGGTAGGCTTCCTGGTAGATCGGGCTGGGAAGCGCGGCCGGATAGGAATCCCCGATAAAGGTGGAAAGCACCTTTTTCACGAGTTTTCCGTAAACCAGGGCGAAAGAGGAGGAGGTCAAACCCAGGCTCAAAATCGTGAAACCCGGATCCTTCCCCCAGAACTGCCGGACGATCTCGTGGATGGCGGCGTTCGGCCGGGTATGGTGGGTGTTGAAATGCAGGGTCATCCCGGGCCGGACGAATTGCTTCACCGCCCGGGAAAGCTCCATCACCTTGCCCCGGGACTTGAGGCTCAGGTCATAATTGTCTTCAAAAATAAATTTTTGCAGGTCCGTCTCGGCCATGGGTTTTCCGGATTAATAGTTTTTAATAATCTCCACTGACTTGTTCTTACACCTTTCCAGACAGAGCCCGCAAAAGGTGCATTCGTCTTCATTTTCCGCGGCCACCTTTACCTTGCCCCCCTCGAGCCTGAAAATATTCACCGGGCAGACTTCCAGGCAGGCCTTGCACCCATCCTGGCACTTTTCCGGGTTAAGTTTGACCGTTACGAACAGCCCCATCGCTACCCTCCTTCAATTTATTGTGAACCTCGGCAAACCTTATCGTTTTTTTCCTGCTTTTTTGGTTTTCTTGGCTTTTTTGATCTTTTTTACCTTCGGTTTCGCGGGCCGGGATTTTTTCCGAGGGGCGGATTTTACCTTCCCCGCCTTTTTTCCCCTTTCCTGGAGCATCTCCCGCAATGCTTTCGGAATATCTGAATAAACCTCCACCACCCTGACCCCGGCCTGCTGGAACAGACGGGTTTTGTCCTTAGTGGCGCCCGAACCGGGGCGAACAATCACGGAAGCATGGCCAAAACGCATCCCCGGCATGTTATCGACGAACTTGCCCCCGAAAAAGGCCACCACCGGCTTGGTGAAGTGCCCGGGGAGCCACTCGGCCAGGACATCCTCCTTGG
>JAPLJL010000424.1 GCA_026388615.1 Pseudomonadota bacterium
CGACCTGATCGTCAGCCCCTGCCCTTCCTGCGCCCGCTTCCTGAAAGGCGAGCTGCCCCGGCTCCTGAAAGAAGACCCCGCCGCCGGGGAAATCGGGAAAAAGGTGGTGGACCTCTCGGAATACCTGGTTTCCCAGCCCAACCCTCTCCCCCGGCCGGAGAAAAAGCTTTCCGGTCTTTTAACCTATCACGACCCCTGCCACCTCGCCCGGGGAATGGGCATATCCAAGGAGCCGCGGTCTCTGCTCAGCCGGCTGCCCGGGATAGATTTCTCTGAGCACACCGAGCGAAGCCGCTGCTGCGGGTTCGGCGGAAGCTTCGCCTTCGAGCACTCCGAGCTGGCGCGCCGGATTCAGGCCAAGAAGGTGGAGTCGCTCGTCCGGACGGGGGCCGGCCTGGTCGTAACCTCCTGCCCCGGCTGCATCTTTCAGCTTGAGGACGGTTTGAGCCGGGCGGGAAACCCGATGAAAGTCAAACATCTTTATGAGGTGCTGGACCATCCGGACTTATAAAATCCAAATTTCAAAGTTCAAATGTCAAATAAAACCCCAAGTCCAAATGACAAAGCTCAGAACTCAAATCAAATACCAAACACAAATGATCAAGTTTTGGCTTTTGGATTTTGAGCTTTCTTTGAACTTTGGATTTTGAACTTGGGCATTCGCCTCGATGCAAATTGAAATAGACCAAAAGACCATCGAGGTGGAATGTTGCCGGGGGTTCTGGAAAAACTTCCGGGGCCTGATGTTTTCCCGAAGAAAAAATATTCTGCTGGTCCTTCCCCGGGAGGGACGGAACCGCGCCGCCATCCATTCGTTCTTCGTCTTTTTCCCCTTTCAGGCTGTCTTCATCAATTCCCGGAACGAAGTCGTGGACGCAATGAGAATGAAACCCTTTCGGGTTTTCCGTCCCCGGAAACCGGCAAAATTCGTTTTGGAATTGAGTGAGGGAAATATTGCCGCTAACGATATAATTATTGGATCACGTTTGGTTTTCAAAATGGTGTAGGGGAGCCCCTCCGCGGGCTCCCTTATCTCTGGCCGAGCCTTCGTTCCAGACGGGCGGCCGTGGAAGGCCGCCCCTACATCATAAAAATAAAAGACGAATTCAACCCTGAGCGATTAGTCCAATAAACCAACATTCCAGAGGTAATACACCTTCCGTCATTTGTTTTTTCATTCCGCAATCGTCAATCGTAAATCGTCATTCGTCAATTATTCCGAGTTGCTCTTTACAAAATCCTTGATCCGGTCGAAATACTCGTCTCCGGCCACCTGCCAGAGATCGTTGTGATCGGCCCCGGGAACGATAAATATTTCCTTTTTCTCCGCCCCGGAATTATCGTAGAGTTTTTCCCCCTCGCTGAGAGGAATGATCGAGTCATACTCGGCGTGGATGATAAAGGTGGGAACCTTGACCTGGCGAATCTTGGTTTTATTGGAAGCGGCTTCCAATTTCTCCTTTAGCGACTCATCCACGAAAATATCGAAAAGATCGAAGAGCCGGAGAACCGTGTCCGCCCCCCCGCTCTCGATGATCAACCCCCGGATCTGGTCCTGGTAATGAAAGGCGAGTTCCGTAGCCGGGATGCTTCCCAGGGACCGGCCCATGAGGAATACCTTCTTCGCGAAATTGCCTTTTTCCAGGATCTTCTGAAACCCCTGGAAAACCGGGTGGGCATCGCGGACCAGGCTGGTCACGGTTGGAAATCCGTCGCTTAATCCATAGCCCCGGTAGTCCGCCACGAAGAGATTCATCCCTCTTTCATTGAAATAAGGAGCCACCCAGTCATAATCACCCACCGTTTCTCCATTCCCGTGGAAGTAAATGATGGAAGGCCAGTTAATATCCTTCCAGTAAAAGCGGCAGCCGATCTTGAGGCCCTTCTCCACTTCGAGATAATGGGTATCTCCGGCTGTGCTTATCCCCATATCCTTCCGGGGATAAAAAAGCAGGCGAAGGATCTCCGGCTGATCCAGAAAAGAAAGATCCATTTCATGCGACATGGCTTTTTCCCTTCCCATAGATGGAGCCCCACGGGCAAAGCCCGTGGTACCTCCATGTCTTTACCCGCCGTCGCTAATCTGTCCGACGAAGCCTTGGCGTAGTCGGAAGCTAATATCTATCACCATTTTAATTTCCTATATACCTTCAGCATTCATCCACGGCTAAAAGCCGTGGTCTTCTACGGAGGCGGATAAGAGCAGTGGAAATATCCAACAAATAGAAAACAATCGCGTTTGGAAAGTTAATGAAATTTCCGAAAAAAATTAAGGGGTGAACATACAGGCACGCCTTCCGCCAGGCAAAAACCCCGCGAAAACCCATACCGGGGGGGTATGGGAAAAAGAAAGAAATCCGCTTTTCCTAGGGCTTTTCTTCCTGGGGTTTGTCGTTTTCTTTGACAAACTCCTCGATCTCTTTTATATGCTCGATAATCTTCTTGGCTTTGGTCAGGCCGAAGGAGAAAGGATATTTATCATCCTCTCCACTCTTGATCACCAGCATCGGCTTGCCTTTGAATTCAGATCTTTCTACGACCATTTTTATATCCTCCTTTGTCCTCTCTGAGCAGACAATTATATCAGAAAAATATTTTTCTGCAATATAAATAATATTTCTCTTATCATTATCATATATTACATCCCGCTGGCAATCTCTCTGTCCCATGCCTCTCGCCTCCCCAGCCCTTGACATCTAACATTTGTTAGATATATGCTGAAAAAACAAAGAGGCCAAGGGTTCAAGGCGAGATTCTTCGCCCTTCGACAAGCTCAGGGTTCAGAATGACAGGAAAGAAAAAAGGAGCGAGCCATGGAAAAGCTTTCACCGGTTCAGGAAAAGGTGCTGGGTTTTATCCGGGCCCACCTCTCCCGGGAGGGAATCCCCCCCACCGTCCGGGAGATTGGAAAGGTCCTGGGAACCGAATCCTCCACTATTCACTTTCACCTGAAGGCCCTGGAAAGAAAGGGATATCTCCGGCGGGCCGCCGCCAAGGCCCGTTCCCTGCAGGTAACCGGGTTTAAAAAAGGCAGCGCCGAGATCCCCCTCCTGGGCATGGTCCCGGCCGGCCCCCCGCTCCTCGCGGTCGAGAATATCGAGGAATACCTTCCCCTCGACCCGGACTTCTGGAAACTGAAAGCCGGAAGGCCCGGGAATCTCTTCGCCCTCCGGGTCCAGGGGAAAAGCATGATCGGGGACGGCATCCAGGACGGTGATATCGTTATCGTGCGTGAGCAGGGACGGGTGGAAAACGGCGAACTGGCGGTGGTCCTGGTGGAGGGGGATGCCACAGTGAAGCGGTTCCGCCGGGAAGGGGGAAAAATTATCCTTCAGCCCTCCAACCCGGAGTTCTCACCCCTGGTCTTCCGGTCCGGGGGCCCCGAGCCCCGGATCCTGGGAAAGGTGGTGGGGGTGGTGAGGAGATACCGTTAGCCTTCGAAGAAGGCTAACGGAAATGTCTAATTACCTAATTTCTAATGTCTAATCAAACCCCAATGACTAATGATTGGAAATTGCTAATTACTAATGCCTAATGAAATCCCAAATCCTAATGACCAACTCAGAAAGATGGAAATTAAGAATTAGACATTGGTCATTAGAAATTTTTAGATTGGACATTGATTAGAAATTCGTCATTAGAAATTAGAAATTTTTGAAATATTGTTTGGTAATTGGTGCTTGGGATTTGGAATTTGATTTTATGGAGCGGCAGATATTCTTTCTGGATGTAATTTCGTTCTTCACCAGCGTGGAGGAACTGGCGAAACCCGGCCTCCGGGGACGCCCGCTGGTGATCTCACCCGGAGAAAACCGCAGCCTGGTGCTGGCGGCCTCGGCCCCGGCCCGGGAGAACGGGGTGGAACGGGGAATCACCCTGGCCCAGGCCCGGAGATTCTGCCCCGGGCTCCTGGTTATCCCCCCGAACGAATCCCTTTACCGCCGGGCCTCCGCGGCGGTCTTCCTGGCCCTGGCCCGTTTCAGCCCCACGATTGAACCGGTCGGGCCCGGCCACGCCTACCTGGACATGACCGGCACCGGACGGCTCCTCGGTTCCCCCGCGGACACCGCCCTCGCGCTCAGGCGGGAACTGAAAAAATCGCTCCGCCTGGAAAGCACGATCGGGCTGGCCCCGAACAAGCTTCTTTCCAACGCCGCCGCCCACTTCGCGAAACCCGAAGAAATCTTCGCGGTCCGCCCCGGCGAGGAAAAGAAATTCCTCTCCCCCCTGCCTCTCGATTTTCTCCCCGAGCTCCGGGAAGACGCGCCCGGGAAAGAAACCCGGCACCGGCTCCGCGAGTTCAACCTGAACCGGATCGGAGAGATCGCGGTCTTCCCCGCCTCCCTGCTGGAAATTCTCTTCGGGGGCTTCGGGCTCATCCTCCACGAGCGGGCCCAGGGAATTGATCCCCGGCCGGTCCATTCCCCGGAGAAGAAACCGGAATTGACCTTTGCCGACATCCTGGCCGAGGACACCAACGATTCCGATCTGGTCGAAGCCCGCCTGCGCCTGCTCGCGCACCAGGCCGGCTCCGACCTCCGGAGAAAAAAAATCCAGGCCGGGAGTCTGGCCCTCTCCCTCCGCTATGCGGATGAGCGGGAAACGCGAGAATGTCGAAAGCTCCCCATCCCTACCAACCACGATCTCGAGCTTTTCGCCGCCGGGAAGGAAATGCTTTCCCGCTCCCGGCGCACCCGGATCTCCAGCCTGGAAATCTCCCTCTCGGAGATCCGCCCCGCCCGGGAACAAGCCGAGCTTTTCCCCTCGCTCGCCCGGCTCCTGGAGCCGGCCATTGACCGCATCCACGCACGCTTCGGGGAGAACGCCATCCGGCAAGGAATCTGAAGCAGAATCTAAGCAAATTTCTAATTTCTAATGACGAATTTTAATCCAATGTCTAATTTCTAATTGACCTAATTTCTAATCAATTCCCAAAAATATAATGCCTAATGTCAAATTTATAATTTTTGAGTTTCTGAGTTGGTCATTGGAAATTAGGATTTGGGATTTCATTAGGCATTAAAAATTAGAAATTAGTCATTAGTCATTCTATTCAAAGCAAATGGGTTCTGAATTCGTTCATCTTAACGTCCATTCCCATTACTCTCTGGGCTGGGGAATAACCTCGCCCGAATCCCTGGCCGAGGCCACCCGCTCCCGGGGAATGACCGCGCTGGCGCTGACCGACACCAACAACCTCTGCGGGGCCATCTATTTTCAAAAGGCCGCCCGGGAACAAGGCCTCCGCCCCCTGATCGGGGCGGAGCTGCAAACCAAATCCGGGGAAAAAGAGCGGGCCCTGCTCCTGGTCAAATCCCCGGAAGGATACCGCGCCCTCTGCCGGATCATCACCGCCCGGCACCTGGACCCCGGCTTTTCCCTGGGGAAAAGCCTTTCCGAAACCGAGGGGCTCTTTATCCTTTCCGACCATCTCCCCCTACTCCAGAACCTGCTCTCCGCCCGGGGTCCCGCCGGGCTCGGCGTCGAGTTCCGTCCCGGGGTTCCCCGCCGACCGCTGCTGAAATTCGCCCGGGAAACTCGCCTGCCCCCGGTCGCCACCAACAATGTCCATTTTCTCCAAACCCACGAGCACGCCCTCCACCGCCTGCTCCGGGCCGCCTTTCTGAACCTTTCCTTCTCGACCCTGCCCGCCCCGGAGCTCGCGCCTCGGGAATCCTGGCTCAAGCCCCCGGAAGAAATGGAAAGAATCTTTCCGGAATGCCCGGAGGCGATTTTCAACACCAAAAAGATCGCCGAGGAATGCCGGTTCGAGATCCCCACCGGCCGGCCGGTTTTTCCCCGCTACGACCCGGGGGTGGATTCCTTTTCCCTCCTCTGCCGGCTGGTTTACCGGGGCGCCCGGGAAAGATACGGGAAGATCTCTCCGGTGGTCGCGAGGCGGATCAGAACCGAGCTCACCGTGATCCGGGGCAAAGGTTTTTCCGACTACTTCCTGATCGTCTGGGATATCATCCGGAACGGGTCTCCCGGGGGAATCACCTGCGGCCGGGGCAGCGCCGCCAATTCCATCGTTTCCTACTGCCTTTTCATCACCCAGGTGGAGCCCCTGAAGGCCAATCTCCTCTTCGAGCGGTTCCTGAACCCAGAAAGGGAAGATCCTCCCGACCTGGACGTGGATTTCCCCTGGGACGAGCACGACCGGGTTTTGAAATACGTGATCCGGAAATTCGGGCCGGAGAAAACCGCCCGGGTCTCCAACCACGTCACCCTGAAAACCCGCGGGGCCATCCGCCGGATCGCCCGGGTCTACGGGCTCCCGGAAAAGGAGATCACCCGGGTTACGGAAAGAATTCCCTGGCTGGAAGAACCGGGCGAGGATCTTTCCGCCCGGCTTTCGCATCATCCCGGCCTCCGGGAATCCCGGCTCTCCCCGCCCTGGCCCGAGATCCTGCAGCTCGCCGGGCAGGTTCGGGAGATCCCCATCCACCTTTCCACCCACTGCGGCGGGATCATCATCACTCCCGGCCCGATTACCGACTACACGCCGGTCCAGAGGTCCGGGGAAACCGCTTCCGACCCCGACCTCGCCCGAGTCACCCAGTGGGAAAAAGACCAGGTGGAGGAAGCCGGGCTGGTCAAGATCGATCTCCTGGGCAACCGTTCCCTGGCCGTGATCCGGGACACCCTGGAGCTGGTGGAAAGAAACACCGGCCGGGCGATCGGCTACGCTTCCCTGGATCCCTCCGAAGACGAGCCCACCCGGGAGCTCTTCCGCCGGGGCGAGACCATGGGGGTCTTTTACACCGAGAGCCCGGCCTCCCGGCTCCTCTGCCGGAAATCTCAAAGTGATTCCTTCGATCTCCTGGTCCTGAACACCTCCATCATCCGGCCGGCCGCCAACCGCTTTATCCGGGAATACCTGGCCCGGCTCTCCGGCCACCCCTACCGGCCCCTCCACCCCCTGCTCGGCGAAGTCCTCTCCGAGACCTTCGGGATCATGGTCTTCCAGGAGGATGTGACCCGGGTCTGCGTGGCCCTGGCCGGGATGAGTCCCAAGGAGGCCGATGATCTCCGCAAAAGCCTGAGCAAAAAAAAGAACTCCCTGGTTCTGGATGCCTACCGGGAGAAATTTTTCTCCGGCGCCCGGGCCCGCCGGATCGAGCCGGACACCGCCGAAAAAATCTGGGAGATGATCCTCTCTTTCTCGGGCTATTCCTTCTGCAAGGGCCACAGCGCCTCCTACATCCTGGTGGCCCAGAAATCCGCCTACCTCCGGGCCAACCACCCGGCTGAGTTCATGGCCGGCGTCCTGACCAACCAGGGCGGATATTATTCCTCCTCCGCCTATCTCTCCGAGTGCGTCCGGATGGGTCTCCGGATCCTGCCCCCGGACGTCAACGAAAGCGAACCCGCCTTCACCGGCCGGGACCGGGCCATCCGGATCGGGCTTTCCCACCTGAAGGGAATCGGGGAAAAGACGGTTACCCGGATCATCGCGGAGCGCGCCCGGGGGGGACGATATTCATCTTTTGCAGATTTCCTGAACCGCACTTCCTCTCTTACTCCTCCCCTCCCTCGAGGGGAGGGGACAGAGGGGAGGGTGAAAGAAATGTTTTCGCCACCCTCTCCTCTCCGAGCCGTAGGCTCCTACGAGCCGGAGGCCCCGCCCTCCCCCATCAAGGGGGAGGGAAATAATGATCACTCGTTCACCAAGCAGAACAACGAAAACACCTCCGTCACCTCCGCGGAGATCCGGATCCTGATCCGGGCCGGGGCCCTGGACTCCCTCCGGGGTGATCAGACCCGGCCGGAGCTGATCCTCTTCCTCGAACTCCGGGAACGGGGAGCCGATCCGGAAAAAATCTCCCTGCCCCGGCTTCCGGAATACCCGGCGGCGGAAAGGTTCCGGGCCGAGGAGGAAACCCTGGGATTCTTCACCTCTACCCATCCGCTCAGTTTCTGGCGGGAAGAAACATCCCGGATCCCCCACTGCCCGGCCCGGGAGCTGGAAGAAAAGGTCGGCCAGGCCGTGACCCTGGTCGGGATCCAGATCACCCGGAAGGACGTCCTTTCCGCCAAGGGTGAGCCGATGAGCTTCGTCACGTTCGAGGACGAAACCGGGCTGGTTGAAACCGTGCTTTTTCCCGGGGTTTTCCGGAGGGACGGATACCTGCTTTACTCCCCCGGTCCCTTCGCCGTCCGCGGGAAAGTGGAGGAGGAATTCGGGGCGGTTACGGTCAACGTGCAGGGACTTAAGCTCCTGACAAAAGCCAGAAAGCCGAAGACCTGTTAAGGTCTCCGGCTTTCCGTTTTTCTTTACTAAAGACTTAGAACTTTGAACTGGTTTATATCCCCATCGCCTTCAGGGCGTTGTCCACCCGGGGAGGCTTGTTCTCCGACCGCCGGACCATGGTCAGGCATTCGGTCGGGCAGACCGACGTGCAGTTTCCGCAGCCGATACAGGCGGCCGGGTCCACCGCGACGACATCATCCTTCATGGACAGGGCGTCGACCGGGCAGCGGTCCACGCAGGTTTCACAGCCCGTACATTCCTTCGCGTCTACCTTGACCAGGAAATTGGAAGGAGCCAGCATGGCGTCGGTCTTGAATTGCTTCAGGGGGCGTAGGAACCCGCAGCAGCAGCCGCAGCAATTGCACATGAAGACAGTTCCATTGATGAAGTTGTTGACGTTGTGCACCAGCCCGGCCTCGGCGCAGGCCTTGGCGATGGCCAGGGATTCCTCCTTGGTGATGCGTTTGCCGAATCCCCGCTCGACCACGTAATCGGCTATCTTGCCGAACATCAGGCAGGAATACTCGGGAATGCCCTTGACCTGGCAATCCCGGTTGACCAGGTGAGCATGGTGACGGCAGTAGCAATGGGTGGCGGAAAAGGAGGTTTCCTTGGAAATCAATTCCGAGGCCTTTTCAAAGGGATAGACATTCGAAGCTGAGGGAAGCCCCTTTTCAATAGTGATGGTCCGGGCCGGGGCGACGGGGATCAGGTTCTTGAGGGCGTCCTTGTCCGCCGCCAGCAGCTGCCGCAGCAGGTCGGCCATCTCACCTTCCATCAGTTCCTCGAATGAGGCGGCCATGCGCCGGTCGTGGGGGGTATCCTGGGCCCGCATCAGCTGGAACTCCACCACCCCCGGGACAAACGGGGTCAGGGAATAACGGGTCACCCCTTTATCCTTGACAGTAAACATGGTGCCCTGGTCGGCCATCTTTTCTAGCATGATCCCCAGTTTTTTCTGGTCCCGGTTTAAAAGCTTGGCTGCCTCCGGGAGGTCGTGGGAGCCCATGGGATATTCCGATCCCAGCTGAGCTTCCTCCTCGGTATAGATCTCCCTCAATACCCGGAGGAACGGTTCCACCAGGGGCAGTTTAACCGGATATTCATTGAGTCTCATTCCCAGCTTGTAAAATACGGTCTCTTCCATTTTTTCCTCCTCCATTGATTGATAAAACTTTTTTTTCGTCTGAAGTTTGAGAGAACCATCCCCCTCCCGGTTTGCCTTCCCGTCCCCAGCGTAAGAAAACCGGCACAAGATTCCAGACCCGGATCCGGGTCCAAAGACTTGTCAATTATAGAACAATTTTTGACGCGGTGCGCTAGTCGGTCTGCTCCACCATCAAGGTGGTCAGGGATTCGATCCGGGTTGATCCCGCCGATTGATTTATTATATCTACCATTTCGGAAGGGATTTTAAAAATCAACTCCACGTTCCGGTCTTCCGGATGGCCCTCCCCCCCGGGCGTCTGCCCCCCGGTCTGCACATCGTATAGGGAAAGCGACCGGGCTCGATAAGTCAAGGTTCCCGCGGGGGAATTATGATCCATCACGGTCGTGAAAACCGATCCGGTTCCGTTCCCGTTATTCACAATTTCCATGATTCGGGCCTGCTGGGGATAATCAACCGTGGAGGGAGCTTCGACCTCACAGTAGCCCTCCCCCGGATTACTTCCCGGGCGCGGAACGATCTTGTTTTCGTGGCCATGACCGATCAAGTGCAGGATAATATTCGGGTATGAACTCAAGGTGGAAAGCAATTCATCCCCGGAAATCTCGGAGCCCAGAAAATCCCCGGGGGTATGATGGGAAGCGATTACCACCAGTTTCTTCTCCGCCCGGGCCCGGTCCAATTCGGGGATCAGGAAATTTTCAAACTGGTTTCGATCCATTGAGCCAGCCCAGCCGCCCTCGCGACGGTACGTTTCCAGGACAATAAAGCGGACCGGGGTTCCATCCACCGGGTCAAAGCTGTAATAACCGAAACCCCTTTCCCGGCCGGCCGGGGTGAACCCGTGTCCGACCGGCAATGAATTAGTATGAAAAAATTCTTCGATGAAGTCCCGGGGGCTCTGGTTCATCCCCACCAGCCTCCGGTCCGAATCCGCCGGGATCTTGCCGTCATGGATAATGGGCGCATCCGGGGTCGAACCATCCCGGGTCCCCATGAAAACCGTGCCCCCGATCGCAATCTGGTTGAAACGCGGGTCCGGAACCAGGTTGCCCTGGAATAAGCCGTCATGGTTGCCGATGGCCACATACCAGGGAACCCGGGGATCCAGTCCCCAGGCCTGGAAAGGATCAGCATAATCGTTGGCCGGCCCGGGAATGGGATCGTCCTTCTTCCCGCTGTCCGGATCGACCACCTGGCCGTCCAGGGTGTCGATCACCCAACGCAGTTCATTCCATTGGTCATTATCAACGGAATCCCCGGTATTGATCAGAAAATCGTAAGGCCGCTCCCGGCTGAATTGATTCAAGGTTCTGATCATCGCGTCCAGGCCCTGGACGGTCAGATTATGCTGGGGACGGTCGGCCGCCTGGGTGGGGCCGGGAGCGTCAATATTGACCATTCGCAGCGGCGATTCCTCATCACAGACATGAAGGTCGCTCAGGTGGGCGAAATAAATAAGCGATACCCTTTCCCCGGGGTTTCCTCCTCCGGCTCCGAAATCATCCCGGCGGATATAAGGTTCCCCTTCACTTTGAATCAAGGCTCCCAGGTCCGGGGCCGTGGCGGGATCGGGATAATTCAGCCAGACGGCCGGGAGCAGCGGGGTCCAAGTCTGCACCAAGGTAGTAGAATAGGGAGGAATTTCCGTTCCGACGGCGGGGAGATGCTGGACATCGCCGGCTCCCTTCCCGCCTCCGCAACCGATCCATCCCCAAACAATAACCAGGCAGAATAATCCCCGAATTCCTTGTCTTCTTTTCAAGCGGATAACCCCTCGCATTTAATGGCTGTCTGTAAGGTTAAAATCTTGGCGGTTAAATATAAAGGGCATATTGAAATTTAACCCGAAAGAAGCTATTGGAATCCCGCTCCATAAATTGAAACCATGAGGAGCTTTCCGGGCAGGTCGTAGCGATCCCCACGCCCCTGGCAGGGCACGCAAATTCTTTCTAAAGCCGACCCTCGGCCCCGCCATAGGCGGGACGGGATTACGTAATCGCACACATTATTTGGGGAGCGAGACTAACCCCCAAAAAAGAAAAAGAGGCTTTCCGGAAGGCTCAATCCGAAAATCCAACCGCATTTTTTGATTTAAATCTGAAGATACGATCAGAGCGAAAAAACCGAGCCCGATCCGACCGGGACCATCAACTCCCCCTCCCGGCGGTGGAGCTCAGCCAGGGCCCGGAAACCGGTGCAGTGGCACGGGGCCAGCATTTTCAAACCGGCCTGCCTGAAGAACGCCACGGTTTTATCCAGCCTCTCCTCCGAGGAGAAAAGCAGGTGGAATCCCCCGATCAAGCCATGGACCCTGGAAGCCCCGGTTAACTGCATGGCGTAGGTAAGGGTATTGACCACCCCGGCATGGGCGCACCCGGTCAGCACGGTTATCCCCTCTTCCCCTTTCAGGATCAGAGCCTGATCTTCGGAAACCGGGTCGGGCTGCAATTCCCCCGCTTTTTTCACCTGCAATATCGGCTCCACCGCTTCAAAGTCGTTCGTTCGCGGAATGGGACCGGTGAGGATAATCCCCGGGGCGAGTTCCCGTGGTCCGGTAACCAACTCAAACCTGGCCCCGCTTTTTTCCAGCAGATCCTGGGCGGCGGGCATCCCGATCCATCTTTCGCTTCCATCCGGCAGTAAAGCGAACTTGTCGGCCCAGGCCTCCGCCCCCAGATAAACCGGGACCTTTTCCATCCGGGAAAGCACGGGGGGGAGCCCCCCGGTGTGATCGTAATGGCCGTGGGAGATGACCACCGCGTTAACTTCAGACAGGTTAAGTCCCAGTGACTGCGTATTGGGTATGATCGCCCGGCCCGAACCCGTATCGAAAAGCAGGCGAAAATCATCCGCCTCGACCAAGGCGCTGAAACCGTGTTCCCCCAACAAAGCGCTGAGCTGACCGGCAGAGTTATCAACCAGGATGGTGATCTTGATCGGCAACCTTTTTCCTTTTTAATATTCCCTCTATTCCCCAGAAACCATCCTCGGCGAAGAAAAGATAAACGCCGAGGCCCAGCCAGATGAGGTCCCGGTACAGGGTGCCCGTGGTCATCTCCTCCCCCACCGCGGTGGAGGCAAAACAGCCGCAGCCCATGGAAAGGTTGCGGGAGAGCGCAGAAGAGATTCCGATTATGAAAATGACCAGCATTCCGATGATGATCAGGCTGTTTTCCCGGGGGCGAAAACCCAGGATCAATCCCAGTCCGGCGAACAGTTCCACCCAGGCCAGGATCAGGGCAAAAATATTGACCAGGATCAGGGGAAGAAGCTGGTAGCTGGCAATGCTTAAGGCGAATTCCCCGGGATCCAGAATTTTATAATAGCAGGCGTAAATGAAAACCCAGCCGAGATAGATCCGCAGCCCCAGGTTAATCGTTCTAAAAATCGTATCCTTACTTATATGGCGGTTGGGCATCTTTTTTCGGGTCTCAGGTGTAAAGTTTCAAGTTCCAAGTTTTAAGTTCAAAGTCCAAAATTCAAATGCCAAAATAATGCCAAAGTTCAAAGGAAACCCCCAAAACCCCAAAAGTAAAACCGGGTTTAAGATTTTTTTGTTTTTTGAACTTTATTTGAACTTTGGATTT
>JAPLJL010000207.1 GCA_026388615.1 Pseudomonadota bacterium
ACCAGCCCTATCAGCCCCCCGCCGGTTGTCCCGCCAACCCGGACTGGAACCTGGTCAGCAAGTCCAACCCGGCGATTTACCGGGAGCCGGTCCTGGATTACATCCGCGACGTAGATCACGAATTCGGCCGGCTGTTTGACGGTCTCAAGTCCGGGGGATACCTGGAAAACGCCACCGTGATCCTGCTCTCCGATCACGCCATGAACACCCTGTACCGCAACCCGGCCTGGACCCAGGCGGATCTCGAGGCCGCCACGGATTACTTCCATCTGGTCCTGAACGCGGGGCTGGGGGATGAAAACAACACCACTGCCTACGGGGCCCTGGGCTTCGGCGCCCTCTACTGGCGGAGCGGCAAGGAGCACGTAGCCGCGGCCAAGGCCCTCCTGGAAGCCCACACCGCGGTCAACCCCAGGACCGGCGCCGCCGAATGCCCCTGGTGGGTGCTGGACCGGGAGGACATGAAGAACGGCGTCACCGGCGTGGCCCTGCCGGGGGAGCTTTTCCACCAGTGGTTCGTGGAAACCGACCGGGAGAAAACCATGATCTGGCCGGACCTGCTGCTCCTGGCCAAGGGCGGGTGGGATTTGGCCGGGTACGGCAACGGCCTCAACAACCTGGGGCTCAAGATCCCACTTCAGTCTCCGAAGGTTATCGGGCCGCTTTACATCATGCTCGGCGGCCACGGCTCCCTGGACACCCAGGCCATCGTGGCGGCGATCTCCGTGCCGGGGGGTGTTTCTCAGGTGAGGGAGCGTAACATCCGGATTTCCGACCTGGGCGCGACTGCGCTGAAGCGCTTCGGCCTCAAGCTAAAATCAACCACCATCGGCGAAGACCTGTCCGCTGATTTGAAATAGTTGTTTGGGTTGCTTGTCCCAACCCGGGCGGGATGAGTCCTTGAGCTGTTACAAGAATAATTTAATCAGAAGACGGGAAAATTATAAGCCGCGTTTCAAATGTCAAGAAGTTAAGTACCCCCCAAAACGCGTTATTCGTCAATCGTCAATCTGCAATCGTCAATTTATTTTCTCATTGGCCCGGTGCCTTTCAATGGGTGACCCCATCTTTTCCCCAGAAAGGAAACGATCCTTGCCCAGGTACATGTAAAAAGAAAGAAGTCTTTACTTTTAAAGCGCGTTGGGCAAGAATTGTTTCCCAAGAGGTGCGAATGAGAAGGAACACGGGCAGATACGAACGAGGTAACGTTGGCAGCGAAGAGGTGTCGGCCTTTATCCCCGAGCCGCTGCCGCCTCACGACCCTCCGCTTGTAATTGACGGCGGACTCGCGGACCTCCTCCGGCGTGCCGAAACCGCGCTCGGCCGGCTGGAACTCGCCAGCGCGATGGTGCCGTCGGTAAACTGGTTTCTCTACTCGTTCGTCCGCAAGGAAGCCGTGATCTCCTCGCAGATCGAAGGGACGCAGGCCACGCTGATGGACCTCCTCGCGTTCGAAGCCTCCGGCCAGGTCAAGTCGGCCGGTACCGCCGATGTTCGGGAGGTCTGCAACTACCTCGAGGCGATGGCTTACGTGCGCAAGCAACTGGGCCGCCCGAAGGGGCTGCCGCTCTCGGTGCGGTTGCTCAACGAGACCCACCGCCGCCTGATGCAGGGCGTGCGGGGAGCCGAGAAACAACCAGGGGAAATCCGCCGCAGCCAGAACTGGATCGGCGGGACCAGGCCCGGCAACGCCGCCTTCGTGCCGCCGCCCCCCCGGGCGGTGGGAGAACTTCTCGGCCGACTCGAGAAATTCATCCATGGGGAAAGCAAACTGCCGGCGCTCGTCCGCGCCGGGCTCGTTCATGTGCAATTCGAGACGATTCATCCGTACCTGGACGGGAACGGCCGCATCGGCCGTCTGCTCATTGCGCTGCTTCTCGAGCATTGGAACCTGCTCTCGCAGCCGCTGCTCTACTTAAGCCTCTTCTTCAAACGGCACCGGGCCGAGTATTACCGGCGGCTTGATTCCGTGCGCGCCGATGGTGACTTCGAAGGGTGGCTCGAGTTCTTCCTCGAAGGAGTCGCGGTCATCGCTGACGAGGCCGTGGCCGCCACGCGTGACCTGTTCGCGCTCGTTTCGGCGGATCGGGCCCGGGTGCTCGCGGCGCCGACCACGTCGGTAACAGCGGCCAGGTTGTTCGAGTTGCTGCCCGAGCACCCGATTGTCAGCATCGCGAGGGCCGTCGAACTTCTCGCCACGACCAAGCCCACCGCGGCCAAGGCCATCAGCACCCTCGTTGATGTGGGTGTCCTCGTGAAGATCGGCGGACGCCGCCGCGACCGCACCTTCGGCTACGCCGCCTATCTGGACCGGCTGCGCGCCGGGACCGAACTGGAAAGAGGCAGATGAAGACGACTCGAGAGCCGGTTCCAGGCATTTCCTGGAATCAAGCTTCCTTCAATTTCAAATTTCGGGGTGGAATTTTACCGAATGGGTATTACGGCAGCACCCTGAAAAGCGGAGGGAGGGGTTTGGGGCGAGGGAAAATGTGGATAAAATCATCTCAAATAGCAAGGTAAAGACCTGACCCTAGAAGTTACTAGAAGTTATGCGATTTTATTAATCGAAGCGCGGCCTCCAAAATCTCCGGATCTATCCGAAAACCAATCTCAACCAGTTGTTCCAACAGAGATTTGGCATTTGCCAATCGTTTTTCTTTATGAGCCAACAGAATTATCCCAATTGTGCCTCGAACCGGGATCTTTAAAGAGAGGGCGCATTACCGAGCCGCCCGGTCATCCAAGATAACCTCATATCCAATATTTCTATAAGCCCAAGAAATTACCTGGCTTTCTCCCGCTCCGAGATCCCATGCAGCGACCAAAGGGTCGATCGGCCCGGTCTCTTTTATCCATTTTTTTCCTTGACCATTCAGCCATATTTTAGCGGGATCGTCCGAGGGCCCTTCATTAATTTCCTTGGCCACGGCGGCAGGAATAACCATATCTTTGCACATTTCGTGGATCAACAAGATGGGTGAAACCCGGGAAAGAATTATCAGGGGGGAGGCGTTAACC
>JAPLJL010000425.1 GCA_026388615.1 Pseudomonadota bacterium
TTTTTAAGGTTATGACCGTCGCAATCATTTAAACCACCAACCCATAGGTAGGGAGTTATCCATGCGTAGAAAAGCCCTGATCGATCATAAGCCGCCCTTTCCCGCGTTAAATAAGCTGGGGATGAAATTCTTCGAGCTGAATCTGCTGGCGGGCCGCCTGCCGGTCCTTCGCGATCTCCATCCCTGGACCAACAAGAAGAAAACCAACATCAGCTGGCTTCCGATCAACCAGAATATCGAGCGCACCGCCAGCACCCCCGCCCCCGCGGAGGTGGTCGCCGACTATATCAACCGGGCCCGGTACCTCTCCATCGTGGATTTCTGCGGCTGCCGCCGATCTTTTCAGTGTAAAGACTACCCCGAGGAAATCGGCTGCCTTTTCATGGGGGAATCCACCCTCGAGATTCCCTCCGAGCACAACCACCAGGTCAGCCGCGACCAGGCCCTCCTCCACCTGGAGAAAGCGGTCAAGGCCAACCTGGTCCCGGTGATGGGCAAGGCCCGGGTGGACAACTTTATCTTCCAGGTCCCGGACAAGGGCAAGCTCCTGACCGTCTGCTTCTGCTGCGAATGCTGTTGCATCACCCGTTACATGAAGCACATACCCGCAGCGCGCCTGAATGAGATTTTCGTTCCCCTGGAAGGTCTTTCCATCGAAGTGGATCACACCTGCATCGGCTGCGGCACCTGCGAGAAGAAATGCTTCATTGGGGCCATTACCATCAAAGACGGGCGCTCGGTGATCGGGGACAAGTGCCGGCTCTGCGGCCGCTGCGCCCGTTTCTGCCCCCAGGGCGCGATCAAGCTGAGGCTCAACAATCCCCGGCTCAAGGAAGATTACCGCCGCCGCGTCGATCCGCACGTGCAAATCGGCTAGAGACGGATCTTCCCTATCTTCTCCTCCGACCGTCCCATTAATTAAACTTCGAAAAAGAGTTAAGATATTAGAATGCAGTATTTTGGATTCGCTTATGTTGTCGCCCAGGCCGCGCCCGTTTTCCCCCGAATCAAGGAGTTCCTGAACGCGGCCCGGGCCAAGTTTTCTCCGGAAGAGCTATCCGAAATCCAGCTTTATTCCTGGATCGAAATCAAAAGCCTCGGGATTCTGTTCCGGTTCAATTTCCAGGATTACCGCGCCGGCTATCTCCAGTGGTTTTCCGTCTGGGAAAAGGAGCTCCGTCTCCGGTATATCGAGCTGGAAAAACTCGGGGAGAAGGAAAGAGCCGACATTCTCGACAAATTTTCCCGGACCTCGGACATGAAATTCACCGGCACTTACGATTTCGACCTGGCCGTCGGCATCATCGAGGCGAAGCTTAAAACCGCGGAGGATCTGCGCAAGGAACCCCGGCTCGGAACCAGGCTGAAGGTGGTTTTTAACACGGAGGATTCCTTTTACAAGGAATATTCCACCAACCTCAGCTTTGGCGGGATGTTTGTCCGGTCGAAAAAGAAGCCTCCCCTCCGGACCAGACTGGAAATATCCTTCGGCTTGCCCAATAAGGAGGAAATCACCGCGGTGGCCGAAGTCATTCATGTCGTGGACTCGGAAAAATCCGAGGGTCTCAACTGCGAGGAGGGGTTCGGGGTCCGCTTCGTCGAATTCATGGATGACGGGAAGAAAAAGCTGAAGGATTATTACGACAAGCTGACCAAGATAAGAGAGAAGGACGACAAGCAATTCCTGGACCTGTTCAAAAGCATCAAGGAATAGAAATGCCGGTTTCTAGTTTCCCTCCGGGCCGTAGGCCCTTACCCTCTCTCCGGGCTGTAGGCCCCTACCCTCCCTCCGGGCTGTAGGCCCCTACGGGCAGGAAGCCGGCCTGTAAGCCTACGGGCTGGAAGCGGGGCCGGAGGCGGGTTTCGAGTTTCGAGTTAAAACCAAACAGATCGGATAATCCCAGCAAAATCTCCAGATTCTCAGACTCCGAGCTCTACGAGCCCAGAGGCCTGTCCTGCGAAGCCCCTGTCCTCCGAAGCCTCGGCGAAGGCTGGATGGCGAAGAATCTCGTTTTTCCTCTTTATCCAACGCTGTCATTCCGCAATCCGTTTACCCCGGCATCGATCGAGGGGCATTCCGAAATCCGCATTTGAACATCACCTTTGACCTTTGCCCTGTCACTTGCTTTCCCGCCCCAGGTCATTTCTATTTTGACAAATATAAACTTCAACTTTATAATTGCACCATGTACATTCCCCGCCTGCTTTTTCCCGTCCTGAAGAAGGCGCTTACGCACTTCCCCGCGGTCCTGGTTACCGGTCCCCGGCAATCCGGGAAGACCACTTTCCTCCGCCATGAATTAGGCCGGGGAGCCGGGTATGTCAGCTTTGACGATCCCCTGGAGAGGGATTTCGCCCTGACCGACCCCAACGGTTTCCTCGACCGGTTCAAAAACCAACCCGTCATTCTGGATGAAATCCAGTATGTTCCTGAGCTTTTCCCTTTCCTCAAGATAAGAATTGACCGGGATCGGAATAAAAACGGCCGCTGGATCCTGACCGGATCCCAGCAATTCGGTTTGATGAAAAATATCAGCGAATCCCTGGCCGGGCGGATCGCGCTTCTTGAACTTCTGCCCTTCAGCCTTCTGGAAACCGGATCCCGGGCTCCGGCGATTCTCGAGCAGTGTATCTGGGATGGCGGATACCCCGAACCTTCCCTTTACCCGGAAAAAAGAGATCTCTGGGTCCGTTCCTATATCCAGACCTATATCGAGCGCGACGTCCGGCAATTGCAGAACATCAAGGATCTCCGGATTTTCGAAACCTTCATCGGGTTATGCGCCGCTTATCACGGCCAGGTATTCAACACCGCCATCCTTTCGAGAAAGTGCGGGGTGTCACTGCCGACCATAAAATCGTGGGGCGGGATCCTGGAGGCATCGTATCTCTGCCGGCTTCTCCCGCCTTACTTCGAGAACTTCGGCAAGCGCCTGGTCAAAACCCCCAAACTTTATTTCCTTGACCCGGCCCTGGTCGTTACCCTGACCCGTCAGCCCAACGGAGAGGCGGCCTTGAGCGGCCAGATGGGGGGCGCGTTATTCGAGGGTTTGATCGTCAGCGAAGCTCTGAAGATTTTCGCCGCGGCGGGAAAAAACGCCGACATCTTTTTCTGGCGATCGAACGGCCTGGAAGTGGATTTAATCATCCAGGCCCACGGCAGATTACTCCCGGTCGAGATCAAATTGACCGCCACGCCGACCGTGAAACATATTGAATCGTTGAGAAAATTCCGGGAACTCGCCGGTAGGAAATCAGCCGGAACCGGAATCCTGGTCTGCCGGGTCGAAAAACCCGTTCCGATGCCTCACGACACCCTGGCCATTCCCTGGCGTGAATTCCCCGCCTGGCTGAAAAACCAAATCAGTTAAAAGCCTACCTCTGACCCTGGGTTCTGCTCTCACTGCGGCCGTACGCCCTGAGCTCTGTCGATAGGATGAAGCACTCCCGGCCTGTCTTCTAATCGCGGCTGACGAGATATAAATTCATCCTTCGTAGGACAGGTCGGAGGACAGGGGCTTCGTCGGACAGGCAAGCCGGGAATGACGGCAAAGAGAAATGCGGAATGCCGATTTCGGAATTCGGAATGATTGGGGAAAAATAGAGATCCTTCGCCCTTCGACAAACTTCCCGCCGTTTTACACGGGACACACAGGGTTCAGGATGACAGATTTAAACGGCGGTCGGCCGTCCGCGGTCGGTTTCCGACCCGTAGGGGTCTACCCTCCGGCCTGTAAGCCTACGGGCTGGAAGCGGACCCGGAGGGCGGTCGAGCACTCGCTAACGCGAGGTGCTCACATTCAGCCCCTGGATTACCGCCGAGGGGAGGCGCAGGATCGGGTCGCGGTCGGAGCTTAAGGCCACGTCTTTCTTGAACAGATCATAGATGTTGCCCGCGATCATGGTGTTTTTCACCCGCCCGACGATCTTCCCTTTTTGCACCCGGAACCCCAGCGCCACGTTCCCGGAAAGATCACCGTTGATCATGTTGCTCTGGCCGTAGCCGATCAGCTCACGGATGAAAATCCCGTCATCGATGGAAGCCAGCAGGTCCCCGCTTTTCACGGTCCCCGGGAGGACCTCCGGCGAATAGGGCATACAGCCCCGGTTGCCGGTCGGTTCGGCCCCCGCCATCCCGGCGGTATCGAGATCGTAAAGAAAATTCTTCAACACCCCTTTTTCGACCATCATCATCACCCGGGTGGGGATGCCGTCGCCGTCAATCTCGGCGGCCCCGGGGGAGAAATCCCAGTGCGGATCATCCTGGATGGTCAGCCCCGGGTCGAAGATCAGTTCCCCCAGGCGGCCGCGGAGCGGGGAATCACCCTTGGCCACGTTCCGGCCGTTCACCCCGAGCACCAGGGGCCAGAGAAACATTCCCAGGACCTCCGGGGGCAGAAAAGCCGGGAGTTTGCCTTCCGGCGAATCAACGATTTTCTCCCCGTGTTTCAGGTCAAAGAGAAGCCGTTCCGTGATCAGGTCAGGATTGTAGAAATCATTGACCTCCCGGAAGGAATTCCCGTGGCCGACGAAAAGCATGTCCGTCCCCTCGGTTTTCTGGGCCATTGCGCCCAGGGACCAGGCGGTGTCTTCGAAATGGTGGGACACCCCCCCGCTGGTAACCAGCAGGCCTTCCGAGGCCGAGCGCGAGCCCGAGGCCTCGATAAAAAGATCGGGATTGTAGCGTTTCAGGACGTCCGTCATTTTTTGGCAATTCTCGATCAGGCCCGCGCGCGTAAGTTTCACCGTTTTCCCGGAATATTTTTTAACCTTTTTGACCTCGGCCGGGGCGGGATAGGCGGAAAAGTGCGCCGGGCTCCCCACTCGGGCCAGGGAAATCGCCCGGCTGATCATTTCCGGAAGGTCGGCCGGGTCGTTGCCCGCGGTGATCCCCCTCTTTCCTTCGGCTAAAACCTCGATGACGAAAGCCGAGCTCCGGCGGACCTCGGTATCCTTGAGCCTCCCGGACGAGAACGAACAGCCGATTGCCTCGCCCCGGCTGAAGGAAAGCTTGGCCCCCTGCGCGCCCTGCTTTTTCGCCACTTCCAGACCGTGGTTCAGTTCGTCGAGCATCTTATTCATAACAGAGTCAGACATTGTTTCTCCTTAGTTGAATGTACTAATCACGCCTACGGCTTCCAAGCATACTTTCATTAGTGTTGTCATTGCGAGCGACAGCGAAGCAATCTCGCCGTAGCTCTTTTTCTTTTTTGGGGGGGCAGGTTTCGCTCCCCGCACAATGTGTGCGATCACGTAATCCCGGGCGGCGGGCCCGCTAGGCCTCGCCTTCGTTGGACCCAATTATCAGGGGTCATCGAGTTTATTGGTATCCGAG
>JAPLJL010000381.1 GCA_026388615.1 Pseudomonadota bacterium
GCAGGGGGCAAAGAGCCAGAAGAATAAGTGACGAGAATGAATAGTTCATTGAACATTTTAGATAATGATCAACGTCAGCAGGCGGTGACCGAAACCGGCCGCAATGTCGTGCTGGTGGCGGGGGCCGGGACGGGCAAGACCACCATCCTGGTGAAAAGGATTGCGGAGACTGTCCTGGGCCAGGGGATCCCGCTGACCCAGGTCGTGGCCCTGACCTTTACCGAGAAGGCCGCGGCGGAAATGAAGATCCGACTGGGGCAGAAACTGGCCCAGATGCACGGGTCTCTCTCCGCGGAGCGCAGGGGGAAAGAGGAAGGGGAAACCGGTGACTTATGCGGGCGGCACGGCCTCGCCCCCGATGATCTCCGCGCCCGCATCGAGGCGGCCCGCGAGGTCCTGGAGCAGGCCCAGATCGGGACGATCCACAGCTTTTGCGCCCATCTCCTGCGCCTTTATCCCCTCGAGGCCCGGGTTTCCCCGGGCTTTCAGGTGGACGAGGGCGCGGCTTTTGAGGAATTCCTCAACCGGAAGTGGGGGGAATGGATTGAGTCGGAGCTCAGACTCGGGAACCCGCGGGAAGCCGAATGGCGGGAGACCCTGGGATTGATCCGGCTCGAGGACTTGGGCCGGGTGGCCCGGGCGCTCTCCGATTTCGAGATGCCGCTCCCGGCCCCGGACTGGGAACTCGGGGAAGAGGAGAAACTGGCCGCCCGTCTCGGGGAATTTGCCGGCCGACTGCAGGACCTGGTGGCCCGCCTGAAGCCGGTAAAATCGGTCATCCTGCTCGAGAAGCTCGAGCGGCTCGGGCAGATCGTCCGGATGATCCGGGAGGGAGATCCGGGGAAAGATCAGGCTGTTCGCGATTTTATTTCGAGCGGGGGCACGACTAAGCCCAGCACCAAATGGAGCGAAGAGGACCGGGAACTGGCGACCCGGCTTTATGATGAGGGCACGGAGCTGATCCAGGTCAATCCCCGGGCCGCCGGAATGGTTTTCCGTCTGCTCCTGCCTTTCATCCGGTCTTTCCGGGAGGAATACCTGGCGGAGGGCTGGGTCAATTTCTCCGGGCTGCTTTCCCTGGCCCGGGACCTGCTTTTCCGGCATCCGGAGGTGAGGCGGGAGCTGAAGCAGAAATTCCGGGCGATCCTGGTGGACGAGTTCCAGGACACCGACCCGATCCAATACGAAATTATCCTCCTGCTCGCGGAAAAGCTGGAGGGCAGGGCTTCTTCCTGGGACGGGCTCGAACTGGAGCCGGGCAAGCTTTTCATCGTCGGTGATCCCAAGCAGGCCATTTACACCTTCCGGCGGGCGGATATCGAGGCCTACGAAGAAGTTCTGGCCCGGGTTTTGCGGCAGACGGGGGTTCCCCTCGATCTCTTCACCAATTTCCGGAGCCAGCCGGGGATCATCGATTTTGTCAACCGGGTTTTTGACGGGGGCGCGCGTCCGGGCCTGGGGCTGATCGAAGCCCGGGCGGGGGTTCAGCCTTCCTACCACGCGATCCAGTCCAGCCGGAAGCAGGAGTTTCCCTGCCAGAAGGTGGAAATCATCCTGGTGGACAATCCGGGAGGCGGGCTCTCCGCCGACGAGGCCCGGCGGGGAGAAGCGGAACTGATGGTCCGCTGGATCCGGGAGACGGTGGGGGAAACCCTTCCTGACCCGGAAATGGGCAGTCGGACAGCCGGTTATTCCGATATCGCTCTGCTCCTCCGGTCTTTCACCCCGGTTTCCATTTACCTCGAGGCCTTCAAGGAAGCCGGGATTCCCTATGTAATCCAGGGCGAAAAGACCTTCTTTTCCGCCCAGGAGGTGCTGGATTTTCATAACCTTTTAAAGGCCGTCGCCGATCCCCAGGACCAGCTTGCGCTGGTCGGGGTCCTCCGTTCTCCCCTGGGGGGATTGCATGACCGGGAGATTTACGAACTCAAGAGCCGATCCGGGCTTTCCTATCTGGACCCGTCGTCGTCATGCCCGCCCGGGCTGGCCTCTCTTTTCCGCTCGCTCCGGGAGCTGAATGCCCTTTCCCGGCAGCTTTCCCTCCCGGAGATCATCGACGAGGTTTTCGCCCGCACTTACATCCGGGAGGTGACGGTGGCCGGGCGCCTGGGCGAGCAGAAACTCGCGAACCTGGAAAAAATCCGGGCTCAGGCGGCGGAGATGGCCCTCCCGGGCGGCCGCCCCTTCGGCCCCGGTCTTTCCGGTTTTGTCCGGACGCTCGAAAAATCCCGCCGGGAACTTAAGGAAGAGGGGGAAAGCCCTCTTGCGGACGAGACCGTGGAAGCGGTCCGGGTTATCTCCATTCACAAGGCCAAGGGGCTCGAATTCCCCTTCGTGATCCTGGCCGATCTGCACCGTCTCAACCGAAGTGTAGAGGATGACCAGCCGGTGCGGGCGGACCGACGGGGGTTGTCCCTGGGGCTTTCGCTTCCGGGGGTGAAGTCGCTCTCGGCGATCGAGCTGATCAAGAAAGAGGAACAGCGGAAGGACGAGGAGGAAAAGCGCGTGCTTTACGTGGCCCTGACCCGGGCGCGCGAGCGCCTGCTCCTCACCGGTTCGGCGCGGTACGAGGAAAATACCTGGCTTCGGCAGATAGCCCGGGCGCTGGAAATCGATGTCCAGGAACAAAAAACGGGAAGGTTGGATCCGGGCGCCGGGGTCCAGGTCGATTTTTCCATTTACGAATTCAATCCCGCCCGGGCCTCGAAGCGCCGGGCGGCGGCCCGGACCGGGAAACCCCGGGATTTCACCCGGATCTCCGCGTTCTGGAAGGGGCGTGAGGAATTTTACCGGGCTGTTTCGCCCCGATTCCTTTCTCCGACCGGGCTGAAAAAAGAAGAGGAAGTCATCGCGCCGGCTTTGACCGGGGAAGACGGGGGGTGGGAAAGCCAAAGATCCGGTCCGGCCGGGGATGGCCCCGCCTCCGCCCGGATAGGGATTATCTGCCACCGGGTCCTGGAGTCGTGCGATTTATCCGCCCTGGCGGATCAGGGCTTTGACCTTTCGGAAGCGGTGGACCGGGCGGCCCGGGACTTGAGCCCGGAACCA
>JAPLJL010000119.1 GCA_026388615.1 Pseudomonadota bacterium
CTCCCGGTCGGTCAATGAAACGGTTTATGAAAATAATTCTTCTTATATCTCAACCGGGGGAGGGGCCAACGTAACCTTCCTCACGCTCAGGATGCTGGCCCTCGGGGCTGATGTCAGCTATTTCCTCCTGCAGTACGGAGAAGCGAATATCGCGGGCGACAAACGTACGGACAAAATCCTGGAAATCAGCCCGAACCTTAAAGTGGACATTACCCGCTGGCTCCGGGCCCAGGCCGGCTATACCCTGCGCAACCGGTCTTCCAACGTGACGGATTTTGAATATAAGGAAAATAGAATTCAGGCTTCCCTGAACGCGGTATTATTAGGTGTCGGAAAATGCGGAAGAAAAACGGAAAACTTTTAATTTTAACCCTGGCGGTTTTCTTCTTCGGCTGCGGTTATTCCCTGCGTCAGACCCTGCCCCCTACCGAAGTCGACCTGGCCCAAATCAAGACCGTGGCGGTCGCTCCCTTCACCAACCTGACCTCGACTAAAGACGCCCAGAAGGTAATCGTCGAACTTCTCGTGCAGTCCCTGTTCGGCGGGGGCAAGTACGCGGTGGTCGCCAATGACTCGGTGCTGAAGGCGGTTCCCAAGGCGGCCCCGAATGGAGTTATCGACCGCGCCCAGGCCCAGAAAATCGGCCATTCCCTTAAGGCCGACGCGGTCATTGTCGGAACTGTTTCGGAATACTGGTACCAGGAAGAACAAAAATATTACCCCGACCGTGAACCGGCGGTAGGCATCACCGCCCGGCTGGTCGATGTGAGAAGCGGAGCGGTGATCGGTGCTGTTTCGATCAGCAAAACCGGAGGCGGAGCCTTCCAATATCTTTTGTCCGATAACGCCGGCCAGCTCCATCAGGTGGCCCAAAAGGCCTCCGAGGAAGTAATCAACGCGCTTTTGCCCTAACCCCAACGGTTAAGGAGGGAGAATAATGCAAACTCTGAAAATTGATATGATTCTGAAAATTTCTGCGGGCCTTCTGGCCCTGACCCTGGCCGCCTGCGCCGGAGTGCAAAAATCCGTGCTCGTCCCCCCGGATCCCAAGCTGGATGGCGTTTCCTGCGTGGTCGTGCTCCCCTTCGAGAACCTGAGTAGCCGGCCTGAAGCCGGAAAAGTCATCAGCGACATTCTCGCCACCGAGCTTTATTCCTCCCGGCGTTTTGGCATCATGGAATGGGAAGAGGCCCAGACCGCGCTCCAGGCCTCCGGCCTTTCGATCCCGGAGTCCCTGGACGCCGAGGCGGCCAAGAGCCTGGCCCAGAAGTTGGGGGTTCAGGCCGCGCTGATCGGGACCATCTCCGATTATTCCTACGGTTCCACCCTTCTGGAAATCCGGGCGGGATTGCCTTCGGTGGCCTTTACTGCCCGCCTGATTGACGCCCAGACCGGTAATCCCCTCTGGGCTTCGGCTTTAAGCGTCAGTTCCGCCGAGATGATGGAGCCCCGACGGGAATCCGTGAATTACCTGGCAATGAAAGCGGCTCATGACATGGTGGAATCCCTGTCCGCGGGAAGTTATCAGCCGACTGACCCTAAAAATATCTGCTGGTTGAAAGGCGCGGCGGGAACCAAGCCGCTCGCCGCTCCCGCGGCGGCCCCAGCAGGTTCCCCTGCTCCGGTAGCGCACCCCGCTCCCGCGGTTGCCCCGGCGGCAGCACCCCTGGCCCCGGCCCCGGCGGCAGCACCCGCCCTGGCACCGGCTCCGGCTCCGGCAGCCGCACCGGCCTTGGCTCCGGAGGCCCCGGCCAAGCCCAAGGGCAAAATCAAGATCGCGGTCTTTAACGCCAGCGGCGTGGCCGGCCTGGAGGAAAATGTCGGTCTGGTCCTGCTGATGAAAAACTGGGATGTGGCCACCCTGGCCAAGTACCCTTACGAAAAAACCTTCGATTCCACTATAATTTACTATCGTCCGGGTTACGAAGTGGAAGTCAAGGAAATCGAGGCCGCGATTCCGGGCCCACAGAAAACGGTTCCCACCGACAAGATGGCCGAGGATATTAATATCACGGTTCTGGTGGGCAAGGATCAGGTCGGACGTTAGGAAGATTTTTTCGGGAAGGTTACCCGCACCCGCCCCGCTTCCGCTTCTCCCCCGATGCCGAATCGGATCATGAAACGATTACTTTCGCTTACCCTCGTTACCCTGGCGCTGGGGCTCTGGTCGCTCCCGGCCCGGGCCGAGGAATATACCATCCACGAACGGGAACTGATTCAAATCACTGTTTACGAGCACGCCGATATTTCCGGAGATTACCGCGTTAGCGGTGATGGGACCATCTTTTTTCCCCTGCTGGGGATCCTGAAAGTCGCCGGCCTGGCCGAGAAGGACCTCCAGGAAAAACTCACCTCGGAGCTGGCCGACGGTTTCCTGGTCAACCCGCAGATCACTGTCCGGGTCCTCGAGTACCGCGATTACGTTTACGTCACCGGGGAGGTGAAAAAACCCGGGGCCTACAGTTACGAGGAGAATATGACCGTGATCAAGGCGGTCACCCTGGCCGGGGGATTCACCGACCTGGCGGCTCCCGGACGGATCAAGATCCTGCGAAAAAATTCTCCCCGGTCCGGCGCCAAGCCGGAAGTTAAAAATCCCCAGGACATCCCGATCAAGGAAAAGGAATTCAAGGCCAAGATCGAAGACCTGGTTTTGCCCAACGATATCATCATCGTCCCCGAGCGGATCTTTTAAAGAACGGGAATATAGTAAATGGAAGAAAAAGAATTTCATCTTCTGGATTACTGGCGGATTATCCTCAAACACCGCTGGACGATTGCCGCCTTCTTCACCGTTATCGTGGTGGTGGTCACCGTGGGTTCCTTCCTGGCCGAGCCGGTTTACCGGGCCACCGCCCAGATCCTGATCGAGCGGGATAGCCCCAAGGTTCTCGGCCTCCCCGATGTGATGAACCTAAATACTGGTGATAAGGATTACTACCAGACCCAGTACGAAATCCTGAAAAGCCGGGCCCTGGCCGCACGGACCGTCACCGCGCTCGACCTGATCCACCATCCCGAGTTCGCCCTCAAGGAGAAAAATACCTCGGAGGAGACACCCGCGAACAAGGCTGCCGCCGATTCCCTCGTCACCCCCACCTGGCTGCTCAACGCGTTTTTGAGCCGGGTCATCATTGAGCCGGTGAAAAACTCTCGGCTGGTCAACGTGGGCTTTGAGGCCAAGGATCCCGCTTTGGCCATGCGCTCGGCCAATACCCTGGCCGAGCAATATATCCGCCAGAATCTGGATCTCCACAGCCGGCTTTCCAAAGAGGCCTCGGAATGGCTCTGGCAGGAAATCCGCGACCAGCGCCAGAAGCTGGAGGAATCCGAGTCCGCCCTGCAGAACTACAAGGTCACCCAAGGAATCATCGCCATCGAGGAAAAGGAAACCATCACCCCCCAGAAGCTCGCGGAACTGAATACCCAGCTGATTTCCGTCCAGAACCAGCGGGTGGAGCTCGAAACCAAGAGTCACCAGATTGACGCCCTGATCGCGCGGAAGGGATCACCCGAATCCATCCCGGAGGTCATCAATAACTCCTTCATCCAGAACCTGAAGACCCAGGAATCCAAACTGATCCAGGACCAGGCCGAGCTTTCCTCCAAGTTCGGCCCCAAGCATCCCCAGATGATCCGGCTCACCTCGGAACGGGAAACGATCCAGGGCCAGATCCGGAGCGAAGAGGATAAAATCATCACCTCGATCCGGGGCCAGTATCAGGTGGCGCAGGCGCGGGAGAAAAATTTAAAGGGCGCCTTCGAGGCCCAGAAAAACGAGGCCCTGGATTTAAGCCGGAAATCGGTCCAGTACAATATCCTGAAGCGAGAGGTCGATACCAACAGTCAGATGTACGACCGCCTGATGCAGAGGCTCCGGGAGACCTCCATCTCCGAGCAGATCGAGACCACCAACATCCGGATCGTGGACCGGGCCGAGGAACCCAAAAAGCCGATCCGGCCCAAGAAACAGACCAACATCCTCCTCGCCGCCCTGATCGGGCTTTCCCTGGGCATCGGCCTCGCTTTCTTTTTCGAATACCTGGATACCTCGATTAAATCCCCGGACGAGATCGAGAAGGAACTGAACCTGCCCTTCCTGGGCACGGTGCCGTCGATCAAGCTCCCCGGACTGGGTAAAAAATCCACGGTGGACGAACTCGTGGTTTTATCCCACCCCCACTCCAACGCCGCTGAGGCTTTCCGGCTGATCCGGACCGGGATTTTCCTTTCCACCGCCGAGCGTCCTCCCAAAACCATCCTGATCACCAGTTCCGCCCCCTTCGAGGGGAAAACCCTGAACGCGGTCAACCTGGCCCTGACCATGGCCCAGACCGAGAGCCGGACCCTGATCATCGACGCGGATATGCGCAAGCCCCGCGTCAATAAAATCTTCGGGATCCCGGTCAACCCCGGGCTGACCGATCTCCTTACCTCCAATCTCGATCCGGCCCAGGTGGTGCAGGCCACCAGCGACCCCCACCTCGACGTGATCACCGCCGGGAAAACCCCGCCCAACCCCGCCGAGCTCCTGGGCTCGGAAAGGATGCGCAAGATCCTGGCGACCGTCTCCGAGCGCTACGACCGGGTGATCATCGATTCCCCACCCCTGATCGCAATCACGGACGGGGTCATTCTCTCCTCTATCACCGAAGGGGTGATTTTAATCGTGCATGCGGGGAGAACCGGCAAGGAACTCGTTTACCGCTCGGTCAAGTCCCTCCAGGACGCGGGGGCCAAGATCCTGGGCATTGTCCTGAACAACCTTGAATTCAAGGATTATCCCTACAGTTATTATTATCCCTACCGTTACTACCACCGCTACTACCAGACGGAAAACCCTGACGTTTCCGCGCACTGATGGAGCGGGCTCCCTTCTCGGATTCTTTTACCCGGATCTCACTGTTCACGCTGCTCGTCCTCGCCCCCCTTCCTCTGGGCCTGGTTCAGCCCTGGGCCCTGGGGCTGTTTGAATTCCTGATCAGCCTGGTATTTCTTTTCTGGCTGATCTCCTCCCGGGTAGCCGGCCTGATCCGGTTTAAATCCAACCCGTTATTCCTGCCGATCTTCTTTTTACTGGTTTATTACCTGCTCCGGATGATCCCGGGGATTTCCACCCCGGGCCCGGGTGAAGCCCCGCACCTCCTGGCCTGGACCAGCCTGATCCCCGCGGAAACCCTGAACCAGGGGCAAATTCTGCTGACCGCTTTCCTGATCTTTTTCCTCTTCTCTCAGCTTTCCCGTTCCCGGGATCTGCGCAATTTTTCCCTGGTTTTCCTGATCGCCATCACCTTCTACTCCTTCTTCGGACTCATCCAGTACAACCTGAAAGAGTACCTGCTTTTCGGCTACCAGCTTCCCCGACGCCCGGTCGGGAATTTGAGCGGTCCCTACATCAATCCCGACCACTTCGCCGTCTTGCTGGAACTGGCCATCCCGGTTTCCCTGGCCGCCCTTCTCTCGATGGTGATCAGCCGGCGGGAGCCCCGGCCCGATGACCGCCTGATCCACCGGATCCGCCGGCGCTTGAACGAGGAAGGTTACGAAAAATCGGTTTCCCAGTTTTTCCTGCTCGGTTTCATCCTGATCACGCTCCTGACCACCCTGATTTTCACCGCCTCCCGGGCCGGGATTACCGCCGGCCTGATCGGGCTGGTTTTTTACCTGAACCGGATCCGGGCCCGGCGGAGACGCCGGAAAGTCTCCCGGATCCTCATCCCGGTTGTTTTATTCACCCTCTTCATCGGTCTCTGGATCGGGCTCGAGCCGGTCTTCGAAAAGTTTTCCGCCACGGAATATCAGCTGGCTTCCTTCAACGGCCGCATCCCGTTCTGGAAAGCGGGCCTCCGGATCGCGTCCGATTTCCCCCTCTTCGGCACCGGGCCGGGCACCACTCCCTGGATTTACCCCCATTACCGGCTCCCCGAGAGCCCGGATAACGTCCAGGTGGACCATCTCCATAACGAATACCTGGAATTCCTGTCCGAAAACGGCGTGGTGGGATTGGGATTGCTGATCTGGCTCCTGGTTACCTACTTCCTCACCTGGAGGGGAAACCCGCCCCCCTCGGTGAGCTACCGGCGCCGATCCCATTCGGATTTTCTGATTCCCGCTTTTCAAGCCGGGATCCTCTCCCTGCTCATCCATGCCGGGATGGACTTTTTTTTCCGGATTCCCGCCAACCTCTTCATCTGCTCCGCTTTCCTGGCCCTGTCCACTTCCCCCCTGGAAAAACCGGGTTCCTCTCCGGCCGGGACGGTCGCGTCCCCGCCCCCGTC
>JAPLJL010000416.1 GCA_026388615.1 Pseudomonadota bacterium
AATCCGCACTGGATGTGCCCCAGAGCCTGAGTCACCTGGCCTCGGAAAAAGAGGCTCTCAAGCATCTGGATAAAGCGATCAAGGCCAACCTGGTCCCCGTGCTCGGCAAGGCCCGGGTGGATAATTTTATCTACGGGGTCAAGGACCGGGGCAAGCTTCTAACGGTTTGCTTCTGCTGCGAGTGCTGCTGCATCACCCGCAACATGAAATGGCTGCCCACCGAGCACCTGGATAAGATATTTATCCCCCTGGAAGGACTATCGGTCGAGGTGACCGATAAATGCGTTGGCTGTGGCACCTGCGTGGAGACATGCTTTATCGGGGCGATTGCCATCAAGGACGGCCACTCGGTAATCAGCGAAAGATGCCGGGCCTGCGGCCGCTGCGCCCGCCTGTGCCCACAAAAGGCGATCAAGCTGAAACTCGACAATCCCCGGTTGAGAGAGAATTTCCAGAAGCGGATTGAACGGTTTGTGGAGATTAGCTGATGGCCGGGGCCTCCAATAAATACGACGTCATAATCATCGGCGGGGGGATCGCCGGACTCTTCGCCGGCCTTCAGGCCCAGAAGCTGGGCAAGCGTTCCCTGATCCTCGAGCACGGCAGCCAGGTGGGGGGGAACATGTCCGGCATCTGGCGGAAAGGGTTTTACTTCGACTGCGGCGACCAGTCGACCGAGAACGTGGGAATCATCTTCCCCCTGCTCGAGGAACTCGGGCTCTACGACCCGGACGAGTGGATCCGGGCCCGCTTCCGCTGGGCCACCCCCGACCTCGACTGCCCCTTCCTGGAATACGGGCAGATGCGGGATGACTTCAAGAAGGCCTTTCCCGGATCCGCCCGCGGGATCGACGGGTGGTTCGACTACATCGTGCCGATCTGCGACAGCATGAGGAAGATGTTCTCGGGCGGCCCCCAGCCCTTCGTGGTGGACGGCTGGAAGAAGGTGCGCGCCAACCTCAGGATGATGTCCCGGGCCGGATTCATGGTCCGCCGGGGTCGGGAGATGCTGAAGACCACCGGCGAGGAAAAGGCCCTGGAGATGTTCGCCGACGAGCCGCGCCTCTTCTACATCTGCGGGGAAAGCAGTCTCAAGAACGTGCCGCTGATGATGCACTATATCTTCTGGTACACCTTCACCGAGGATTACTGGTATCCCCGGGCCGGGCTCCAGGGATTCATGAACAAGCTGGCCGATGCCTACCGGGAGCGGGGCGGGGAGATCCGCTTCAAATCCACGGTGGACAGGGTGATCACCTCGGAAAAGGTCGCGACCGAGGTAGAAACCTCCAATAAAGAGCGTTTCCAGGCCGACTATTTCATTAACGCCGGCAATTTAAAGCGGTTGATCAACACCATGATGGACCATCCGGAGAAATGGGATTTCCGGGACCGCCAGATCTTTACCGCCGGCCAGCTCACCCCCGCGGTCTGCTCGGCTTTCCTCGGGTTGGACATGAGCGCAGAGGAATTACGCAGGCACATGAAGACCAACCACACCCTTTACTGGCGCACGTACGAGACGGCGGCCCGGGACATTTATGACCCGGAGGCCCACAACAAGGGCTGGTCCATGATCAGCGCGCCCTCGATTGATCTGCCCCACCTGGCCCCCGTGGGGAAAAGCTCTCTGGTCGTACAGGTTTTCACTTCTTACCATTGGCGGAACGGATGGGGGACCGGCTCAGCTGATCCCATGGCCCGGAACCCGGAATACCGGGAGCTTAAGCAGAAGGTGCTGGAGGATATCATCCGGCAGACCGAGTACATAATCCCAGGGCTGGCCAAGAGGGTGGTGTACAAGGAACTGGCCACTCCCCGGTCAATGGCGCGCTGGACCCTGAACGAGGAGGGGGCGATCATGGGCTGGACCTACGATTCCTTCCAGAGCCCCCTGAAGGACAAGTACATCAATTTCCGCACCCCGATCAAAAACCTCTTCAACGCGGGGCATTACTCCGTCTGGCCGGGAGGGGTGGTTTTCTCGGCCATGTCCGGGCGCGCGGTCGCCAAGGGCATCTTCCAGGGATTCCTGCGGCAGCTGATTTACTAAAAGATCCCTAAAAATTGATGTAGGGGCGGGGCTTGTCCCCGTCTGAAATAGGGAGGGCATGAAGCCCTCCCCTACGTTTTTTATTTGATTTTTATTATTCCTTCCCCTTGAGGGGGGAGGGTAGGGAGAGGGTGACAAGATTTTTCTCGCCCTTCCCTCCGTCCCTTCCCCTCGAGGGAGGGGAAAATTAAACGGAAGCACATAATTGTTTGGAATTTGGGATTTGGAGCTTGGGATTTTTAAAATTGGGGCTGGTCTATAAGCCGGATTCTGTTCCCCAACCGATTTCTCGAATCAGGGAGGCGGCCATTTCTCTGGGACCCCGGTTGCCCGGGGACTCAAGCAACCTACCCGGGAGCATCGGGCGGGCCACCCTCGAACGCTCCCTTATTTGGTCTTGCTCCGGGTGGGGTTTGCCCTGCCCCCGAAGTTACCTTCGGGGCGGTGAGCTCTTGCCTCGCCTTTTCACCCTTACCCCTCGATTGCTCTCGGGGCGGTATGTTTTCTGTGGCACTTTCCTTCAGGTTACCCTGACCCGCCGTTAGCGGGCACCCAGCCCTCTGGAGTCCGGACTTTCCTCCCCGAGCCCGGTTGCCCGGACGTCGGAGCGGCCGCCCGACCAGCCCCAATTAATAATTATAACAGGGTTCAAGGGGCTGAGGGTCCTAGGGGTCGAGGGATAATACCAGTTTCGAGTAAATGGTAATTTTCCAATGGGGTTAAAGGTTGGCAAAAGCGCGGAATTCGATTAAATTATTAACATGCAAAACACGGGAATCAGTAAGGAAAAGGGCTCCGCTTTGGTCGGGATCGTAATCGTTATCGCGGTGGCGGCCGCGATTATTTTTGTGGTGGTTCAAATGATCAGGCCGACCACACAAGCCGGGATTTTTGAGACCGGGGTGGAGGGAATTACCCTCGAAGGAATGAATAAAAGCGATGCGCAGCTGCAAAAAGAGATTGCGAATAAGGCTGCGGCCAACGGCGTGAACTTAAGCGATGACAATATTAAAATCGCGTGGGGACCGAACCGGGAATCCCTCGAGGTCACCATCGATTATTCCATCCCGATAAACCTGGGGATATACAAGTTTGACCGGCTGTTCAACTATTACACCAAGCGCGAGCTTTCTTTCCCCAAGAAAATACTCAATCAAGTTGATCGAAACGTCCGGGGCAGTTACGACACGATGGTTGATCGAGCCCGGAAGGCGACCCAGGATTCCGGAAGCCCAAGCCCGGAATAGCCCCAAAATAGGCCCGATATATTCAGCCGTTATTCAAAAGGGTTTCAATTTTAATTGTTTTTGATTTTTACCCAGGAGTTCTCCTGGGTTTATTTTTAGAATTTAATATTATTGCTT
>JAPLJL010000172.1 GCA_026388615.1 Pseudomonadota bacterium
GGTTCGAAGCGTTCCACGGGATATTTCATGACGTCTTCATTAATAAAGATGACCGCGTGGGGATTGCCGATGTCGACATTCAAGGGCTCGAAACGGTGGTTTTCGATCCGGAGAGGAGGACCCGGGAAGGCCCGGGCCCGGCCCAGGTCAATGGTCACCAGGCCATTTTTAATCCGGGCGGATTTGACCCCGGCCTTGGTTTCCACCAGGACCATTCCCCCGGGACATAAATCCCGCGATTCCAGGTAGAGGACCAGACCGCGCAGGCCGTTCCCGCACATTTCCGCCTCGCTCCCATCGGCATTGAAGATCCGCATCCGGAATTTTTCCCGGTCCCCGGGCAGGAGTAAAAGGATCCCGTCCGCGCCGATCCCGTTCCGCCGCGAGCAGAGCCGCGAGATGGTTTCGGGCCGGGTCAGGGGCTGGAGCGGCAGGCGGGATTGGTAGAGATCAAAAAGAATGAAATCGTTCCCGGTGGCTTCCAGCTTGCAGAAGGGATAGATCCGGTCTGCGGCCGGGCGGGCCGGGCGGGGATTTTGCGGGCGGGGGCGGGGACGTTCCGGTCTCATTTGAGCAGGGAGGCGGGGATGGTTTCTCCCCGGGTCAGGTCTTGTTGGTTTTCCCGGCGGCGAATGACCGCGAAACGATTCCCCCGGACCAGGACCTCGGCGGCCCGGGGGCGGGAATTGTAATTGGAAGACATGGAAAAACCGTAGGCCCCCGCTCCCATGATGGCGATCAAGTCCCCGGACCGGAGGGGAGGCAGCTTCCGATCCCGGGCGAAGAAATCCCCGCTTTCGCAGATTGGGCCGACCACGTCCACCTTTTTCCGGGGGCCTTTCCGGGGCGGACCGGAATAATATCGTGAAAGGAATCGTAAAGCGCCGGCCGGATCAGATCGTTCATCCCGGCATCGGTAATCACGAATTCCTTGCGCCCCACTTTTTTGGAGTAGAGGACCCGGGCCACGAGGATGCCGGCGTTGCCGACGATGACCCGCCCGGGCTCCAGGATCAGCGTGATTCCTGAAGGGGAGCCGGTGAATCCCTGCAGTTCTTTCCCGATGACCCGGGCGTATTCGTCCGGATGGGGAGGGGACTCGTCCCGGTAGGTGATTCCCAGCCCTCCACCCAGATCGAGGTAGGAGATGTTGATCCCCAGCCGTCCCAGGCGGGAGATCAGGTTTTTAAGCTTGCCGAGGACGGCGATAAAAGGTTTCATGGAAGTGATCTGCGAACCGATGTGGCAGTCAATCCCGGCCGGCTCGAGGAAAGGCAGGCGGGCGGCCCGGCGGTAAACCGGGAGCGCCTGTTTGATATCGATCCCGAATTTGTTTTCCGGGGTGCCGGTAGTGAGATAAGGATGGCTTTCGGCGCTGATATCCGGGTTCAGGCGAAAAGAAATCCGGACCCGGCGTTTCCATCTTTTCGCCACGCGGCTTAAGAGCAGGAGCTCCGGGACTGATTCCACGTTGATCAGCAGAACCCCCGCCCGCACCGCGGCCGCAAGCTCGGTTTCGGTTTTGCCCACCCCGGAGAAGACGATCCGCCGGGGGTCGGCCCCGGCCTGGAGGGCGCGGGCGAGTTCGCCTTGCGAGACGATATCGAACCCGCCTCCGAGCCGGGAGAAGATCCGGAGCAGGGCCAGGTTGGAGTTGGCCTTGACGGAGTAGCAGGTCAGGTGGGGGAGGGAGGAAAAAGCCCCGTCAAAAATCTGAAAATGGCGGACCAGGGTCTGGTAACTGTAAATGTACGCGGGGGTGCCGACCGATTTAACCAGGTGGGAGAGGGAAAGATCCTCGACGTGCAGTTCTCGTTGGGAGTATTGAAAATAGTGCATTTATTTTACCTCATCTCGGGACCCGCAGGTTAACCGGCTCGGAGGCCTCGCTTTCGTTAGGGGCCGGGGCCGAATCCACCGCGGTCAGTTGATAACGGTAAGATTTACCACGAACGGCATTGCGATCCAAGTATGCGGGTTCCGGGATCGGGGCCGGGGTGAGCTTTTCCATCCGGAATTCCGGCTCTCTTCCGCGATAGACCCGGTACCCGGCGAGATCATTTTCGGCGTTGGGCTCCCAGCGCAGTTGCACACCGGACTGGGCCGGGACCGCGGTCAACCCCTGCGGCGGCAGAGGGGGGATGCGATCCTCCGGAAGCACGGAGACGGCGGAGGAAAGGGGGCTCTCATTCAGGCTGCCGCTGACTTTTTCCAGGGCCGAAATCCGGTAGTAATAAGTCCGGTTGTTTTCCAAGCCCAGATCGGTATACCCCGTCCGGGTAATCGGTTCGGGGTTGGCGGGAAGGAAAGGGACGTTCTCTTTCTCCCCGGAC
>JAPLJL010000077.1 GCA_026388615.1 Pseudomonadota bacterium
GGGAATCTACGCTTACGATTTTGGGGATGCTGTCGGCCTGACCCCGCTTTTGAAAATGTACACCCTGGGTCACAGCTTCGTGCCGGCCCGGATCCACGCCGGCGGACTCCGTTATCACGGGGACGCGCCCCTGCTCTGCCACCTGGTTAAACTCGGACTGGCCGAAGCCAAGGCTTATACCCAGCGGCCGGTTTTCGACGCGGCGGTCACCTTCGCCCGCACCGAGGGGATCATCATGGCTCCGGAAGCCGCGCATGCCTGCAAGGCGGTTCTGGACGAAGTGGAGCGCTGCAAGCAGGAAGGCAAGAAAGAGACGATTCTCTTCAGTCTTTCCGGCCACGGCTTGGTTGATATGGCGGCTTATGACGATTATTTCTCGGGCAAGATGCAGGACGTCGCGCTTTCGGAAAGTGAGTTGAAGAAGGCGATGGCAGATTTGCCCAAGGTATAAAAAACACTGACCGCCGACCGCCGACCGCGGACCGCGGTTAAAGAATTCCAGGAGGAGGAACGAGAGCGGGAAGGCCGGGCGGGAAGAGGGCGAAACCCGGATCAAGATGTTACCGGGTGAACACCAGAAAGATTGTTAGAAAGAATTTAGCTTTCAAACCGTCCGGCCTTCAAGCTTTCGGGCCGCTTTATGATCAAGGTCAAGATCTGCGGCATCACCCGGCCGGAAGACGCCCGGGCCGCGGCCGAAGCCGGGGCTGATTACCTGGGCCTCAATTTTTATCCCCGGAGCCGGCGCTTGGTCCCCCCGGGGAAGGCGGAGAAAATCGTCCGGTCGGCGGAATCAACCCGGATTAAATGGGTCGGGGTGTTCGTCAATGAGAAAATTGACCGGGTTCAGAAAATAGCCGGGGAAGTGGGCCTTAGCCTGATCCAGCTTCACGGGGAGGAGTCCCCGGAATATTGCCGGGATCTGGCCGGAAGGGTTGACCGGGTCGGGATCATCAAGGTCTTCCGGATTCGGGGTGAGGAAGACATCAAAAGCCCGGGGATATTTCCGGCGGATTTTTTCCTTTTCGATACCTATTCCCCCGGTTACGGGGGATCCGGACGGGCCTTGGATTGGAGCATGCTGAAAGGAAAGAAATTGCCTCGGAAGCGATTATTCCTTTCCGGGGGATTGACCCCGGGCAATGTCCGTAAAGCCATTCGCCTGGTTCGGCCTTACGGGGTGGATGTGGCTTCGGGAGTGGAAAGCTCGCCGGGGAAAAAAGACCAGAGGAAAATGGTTGAATTCATTAAAATAGTGAGAAGTTATCATGCGGACCGATAACCAGAAAATATCAAATCCCCCCATCCCCCCTTTGACAAAGGGGGGTGAGGGGGGATTTTCAGCAAATCATGAAATATAACTTTCCTGATTCGAAGGGTTATTTTGGGAGATTCGGGGGCAGGTTCGTCCCGGAGACCCTGATCCCGGCTCTCGACGAACTCGAGAACGGGTACCGGAAAATCCGCCGGGACCCGGTTTTCCGGAAGGAATACCGGCGTCTGCTTCAGGACTTCGCCGGGCGGCCGACGCCCCTGTATTTCGCGGCCCGGATGACCGGGGACCTGGGACGGGCCCGGATTTACATCAAGCGGGAAGACCTGGCTCATACCGGAGCCCACAAGATCAACAACGCCTTGGGCCAGGCTCTCCTGGCGCGCCGGCTGGGGAAAACCAGGATTATCGCCGAGACCGGGGCGGGACAACACGGGGTGGCTGCCGCCACCGCCGCGGCGTTCCTGGGCCTGGCCTGCGAGGTTTACATGGGGGAGGAAGACATCCGGCGCCAGCACCTGAACGTGGTCCGGATGGAAAAGCTGGGGGCCAGGGTTGTCCCGGTGAGCTCGGGCTCCCGAACCCTGAAGGACGCCGTCAACGAGGCCATCCGGGATTGGGTCTCCAATGTCGACCACACCTATTACCTTCTGGGCTCGGTGGTCGGGCCGCATCCCTATCCGATGATGGTCCGGGATTTTCAAGCGGTGATCGGGGAGGAAATCAAAAAGGAATTTGGCCGGAGGGGGAACCGGCTCCCGGATTATCTGATTGCCTGCGTGGGCGGGGGCAGTAACGCTGCCGGAATGTTTTACCCTTTTATCAGCTATTCCCGGGTGCGAAAGATCGGGGTGGAAGCGGGAGGAACCGGGGGAAAAAGCGGGGCCTCACTCGGACGGGGCCGGCCCGGGGTCCTGCACGGGGCTTACACCTACCTGCTCCAGGATAAAGACGGGCAGATAGCCGAAGCTCACTCTATCTCTGCCGGCCTGGATTATCCCGGGGTCGGGCCCGAGCTTTCTTACTGGAAAGAAGCCGGCCTGGTCGAATATCACCAGGTTTCTGACCGGGAGGCGATCCGGGGTTTCAAATATCTGTGCCAAACAGAGGGAATTATTCCCGCCTTGGAATCATCCCACGCGGTGGCTTTCCTGCTTAAATTCATACGGAAGACCAGGAAGGGTGAAAACGTGGTTCTGAATCTGTCCGGCAGGGGAGATAAAGATCTGGGGATTGTGGAAAAAAAATAAGGGACGCGATGATGAAAGATTTTATCAAATCATTTATCCCCGACCCAATGAGACGAAAAATACGATGGGTTTTTGATCTTTTTCTTGATCCCCTCGATTCCCTAAGGGGGAGATGTCCGGTTCCTCCCCGGAAAATGATTTTTATCGGTAGCGGTGATTTCCGGAAGGTCGGGGAAGAGTTTTGCCGGTATTTTTTCGAACTAGGGGGGCTCAAGCCGAATGAAAGAGTCCTCGAGGTCGGATGCGGGATCGGTCGGATGGCTGTGGCCCTGACCGGTTATTTGCAGGAGAGGGGTAGCTATGCAGGTTTTGATATTGTTGCCGAAGGAATCAAATGGTGCGGGGAAAAAATTACCCCCAGATATCCAAATTTTCGGTTTCAATTAGCTGATATTTACAATAAAAATTATAACCCCCAGGGGAAAATCAAAGCTTCCGAGTATAAATTTCCGTATCCGGATAAATCATTCGATTTTATTATTCTTACCTCCGTGTTCACGCACATGCTTCCTCAGGATATGGAGAATTATTTTTCTGAGCTGGCCCGGGTGTTGGCGAAGGGGGGAAGGTCTCTGGTTACTTTTTTCTTATTGAATAACGAGTCAAAAAAACTTATTGATGAAAAGATGAGTGCGCGGGATTTTAAAAATCATGGTGAAGGGTACCGCACCGAAAATACAAATACGCCCGAATCAGCCATCGCATACGAGGAGAGCATAGTTAAGGGATTGCTTGAAAAATATGGGCTAAACCTGGTAATCCCCATCCATTATGGATCCTGGTGTGGCAGAAAAAATTTTTTGAGCTATCAGGATATTATTATCGCTCGAAAAAATTAAGAAGAGATCGGAAATCCCTTGAAGAAAATGAGTCGCATTGATAATTGTTTTTCTCAGCTGGAAAGATCGAAGAAAAAAGCCCTGATTGTTTACGTTACCGCCGGGGATCCGAATCTGGATACTACCGTCCGGATCGTTCCGGAATTGGAAAGATCCGGGGCGGATGTGGTCGAACTCGGGATTCCGTTTTCCGATCCGCTGGCAGACGGGACGACGATCCAGGCGGCCTCCACCCGGGCCCTGAAACGGGGCACGACCCTGAAGGGGATTTTATCCGCGGTGGAAAAAATCCGGAGGCGGAGCGAGGTCCCCCTGGTTTTGATGGGGTATCTCAACCCGATTCTCGCCCTGGGAACCGAACGGTTCTTTGCCCGGGCCGCGGCCGCGGGGGTGGATGGGGTGATCATTCCCGACCTCCCGGCCGGGGAGATGGCCAGGATTTCCCAGGAGTCACGCCGGCGCGGGATCGCCCCGATCTTCCTGGTCGCGCCCAACACCCCGAAGGAAAGAATCAGAATAATCAGCCGGGAAAGCCGGGGGTATATTTATTGCGTCTCGGTTAAGGGCGTGACCGGGGCCAGGACGAAACTGCCCCGGACCATCGGCTCGATGGTGCTGCGGGTCAAGAAGTTCTCCGCTCTTCCGGTGGTAGTGGGATTCGGGATTGCCACGCCGGATCAGGCCCGCTGGGTCTGCTCCCCCTCCGGGGGGAAAGCTGACGGGGTAGTGGTGGGCAGTGCCCTGGTAAAAATTATTGAAGGAAACAAAAAGGGCCGAAGCCTTTTCCCCTCGATCTCCCGTTTTGTCGGGAGCCTGCGCAAATCCCTATCATAAACCCGAAAAATGCGATTGAATCCGTTCTTTCGTCCTTCACGGACGTATTTTATTGTAGTCTGCCGATTTATTTATCCCGACAAAGGAGGGACGTGTCCCGTCAAAGGCGGGATCGGCTGTTTTCAAAATCGCCCGATCCCTCCGATATCTTGATAAATCCCTCTGGAGTCGGGATAAAGTAAAACCGGGAAGATTGAGGAGGATCGGCGCTTTTCTTTCCACCCCGAAAGGCACGGGGCGTGACGCCGTCGAAGCCGCAGCTATTCCAACTGCTTTTTTCGGACTAGCCCTGCTTTTTGAGCGGGGGCGGGGCGTTGACCGCGGCCTGAAGTTTGACTTCCGGTTTTTGCGCCGGGGGCTCTGGGTTCAATACCCGGGGCGGGCGCACCATCATCCGGAGTTTTTCCTCGACAGCCTGGACCTTTCCGATCTGTTCCTGGGAGGCTTCCAGCAGCTTCAGGTGGGTTTCGATTTCGCTCCGGAGGTTGGTTTCAAACTGGAGCTTCTGGCGCTTGAGTTCCTTGATCTCGTTCAGAATCTCCCCCAGACGCACCTGGGCCTCCCGGATGATATCCTCACCCTTGAGCTCGGCTTCGGAGAGAACAATCCTGGCTTCCTTGAGGGCGTTGGCCCGGAGATCCTCGGTGATTTTCTGGGCGGTGATGATGGCGGATTTCAGGAGTTCCTCCTTGCCCCGGTAATCATCCACCAGGTTTCTCAGGCGAATCTGCTCTTCCTTGAGCTTCTGATTTTCCAGGATCTGGCCCTCGAACTCATCCCGGAGCAGGTTGAGGAATTCCTCCACCTCCCGGAAATCATAGCCGCGGATCCTCCGGCGAAAGGTTTGCTGCTGGATGTCTAAGGGCGTGATTTTCATCGGGTTACCCTTCCTTTTCGGTTAAATTCCACCGTCTTTTTCTTCGATTTTTAATGCGCAATCCGACTTCGCCAAGGCTACGTCGGAAAGGTCCGCATTTCTTTTTCATCCGTCAATTATAAGCAAGGCTAAAGCCTTGCCCTACATTCTGCCAATTAACGATTTCAGATTGACGATTGTTTTGATTCTCATTCGTCATTCGTAAATCGTCAATCGTCATTTCTTTTTGGCCTTATTTCCAACGCCGGGCCAGATCATACATAGAGCCGATGGCAAAATACTTGATGAAGAGAATGATCGCGATGACCACCAGGGGTGATAAATCCACCCCGCCGTGAATCAGGGGGAGACGCCGACGGAGCCAGGAAAGCACCGGGTCGGTCAGGGCGTGGATAAACCTGACGATGGGGTTGTAGGGATCCGGGCTGACCCAGGAAAGAACGGCGGAGATAATCACCACCCACATGTAGAAGGTGGCGGCAAAATTAAAAATCTCGGCCAGGGCATAGACCAAGTTTCCCAGAACAAACATAGAAGTAATTATAACATAACTTTCATGTAAATGACATCAATTTATGGTAATTGAGGTTTCAAGCTCAAAGGTGAAAGGTAAAAGCTGAAAGGTGGGAAAATAATATCGGATCAGAGTTTGTGACCATTTGATATTTTTCTCTGACCCTTGAGCTTTGAGCCTTGAACTTCGAGCCTACTTTTTGATCTTGACCGTTTTTCCCCCGGCGGTTTCGAGCTCTTGTGACCTTCGCGCCGCGGCCGCGACCGCCTCGATCAGGGCGGAGCGGAGGCCGCGGGCCTCCAGAACCTCGATCCCGGCGATGGTGGTTCCCCCGGGAGAGGTGACCTGGTTTCTGAGTTCGGCCGGATGCTGGCGGGTTTCCTCGAGCATGCGGGCGGCCCCCAGGATGGTGCGGAAGGAGAGCAGGTCGGAAAGCGGGCGGGAGAGCCCGAGCTTGACCCCGGCGTCGGAGAGGGCTTCGGCGACAATATAAATGTAGGCCGGTCCGGACCCCGAGAGGCCGGTCACGGCGTTCATCAGCTCTTCCGGTTCGACCAGCGCGGCGAGCCCCACGGCCCGGAATATGCCCGCGGTGAGCTCCAGGTCTTCCCGGCGGGCGGCGGGGTCGGCATAAATGGCGGTGACCCCGGCCCCGACCATGGCCGGGTTATTCGGCATGACCCGGATCACCCGGGAGTTTTTCCCCAGGACGGATTTCAGCCGGTTTACCGGGATGCCCGCGGCGATCGAGATCAGGAGCTTATCCCGGAGAACGGTTTTTATCTCGGAGAGAACCGCGGGGACCACCGGCGGCTTGACTGCCAGGATGATGACCTGGCTGGACTTAACCAGTTCGAGATTGTCGTCCATGGTCGCGACCCGGTAATGGGAACTCAGGTACCCGAGCCTTTCCTTCATTTTGTCGCTGACCTGGAGATCAAATTCCCGGGAAGCCGAGAGGCCGCGGATGAGAGCCTCGGCCATATTGCCTCCGCCGAGAAAGCCCAGAACCGTCCGGGGATTTTTGTGGCTGCTGGTCTTAACCAAGTTGCTTACTCCTTTCTGGGGCCGAAAATCGCGGTCCCGATTCTCAACATGGTGGCCCCTTCTTCCACCGCTGTTTCCAGGTCGAGACTCATTCCCATCGAGAGTTCCGGCAGGGGCAGATCCGGGCCGGCCAGTTTCTCCCGGAGGACCCGAAGCCGACGGAAGTAGGGGCGGGAGGATTCGGGGTCAGGGCCGGGCGGGGGCATGGTCATCAGGCCGACCAGGGAAAGGTGGGGAAGGGAGCGGGAAAGATCGATCAACCCGGGCAGGGATTCTTCATTAATCCCAGATTTACTTTCCTCCCCGGCCAGGTTCACCTCGATCAGGACCTGGGCTTTCCGCCCGATCTCACCGGCCCGACGGTTGATCTCTTCGGCCAGGTCTTTCCGGTCAAGGGAATGGATGAAGCGGAAACGCTCGATCACCTCCCGGGATTTTTTCCGCTGCAGGTGACCGATAAAATGCCAGACGATCGGACCGGGGATGAGCTCCTGTTTCCTCCGGGCTTCCTGCAGGTAATTTTCCCCCAGATGCTCCAGCCCGGATTCCGTGGCGGCCCGGATCAGCTCCGGATCCACGTTTTTGACCACCCCCACGAGGATAATATCCGATTCTTTCCGTCCGGAACGCTGACAAGATCTCGCGATCCGGGCCCGGACTTTTTCCAGGTTGGGTTTAACGTTTTCCGGGGACAGAATCATCGGGGATCAAAGTTCAAGGTTCAGGGTTCAAAGTTAAAAGTTCAAAGTCAACAAATATATACAAGATATTTATTTTGACTTAGGACTGGAAACATCTGACTTAATTCCATCTATTATGAATATTTAATCTCCAATAAGAAAACGTTGTTGTTGAGATAAACCGGTGGTAAACAATCCATAATAAATTTATCAAACAATGTTGTTTTTTCATTTGCATCTCGGAGTGGGAAATAAATGCCGGCATACTTGCTAATTCGTTCCAATTCATCCGGGTCGTAGAGGATATGGGTGATTTTCAGCCGCTTTAACCCGGCCTTTATTTCGTTAACGTCATTGGATTCTTTTAGGATTTTAAACAGGGGATTGGCATTGAATACGGAAGGGCAGATATTTTGAGTATCCAGGTAAAAATTCCTGGTTTCCCCCAGGCATAAAATCTTCGCGGAGGGGGGCAATTCGGTATTCGCTTTCTCCATTACGGGATAAGAGGGTAGAACCCGGGACATATATAATTTGTCATCCATTCCTTCGAAAATATATTTTATTGGTCTGGTCCGATCAAAGATTTCCAGGAAAACGAAAAAATTTAACGCAAAGATCAAGATAAATACCGCCTGCATAAGTAATCTTGGGTAACCTGGTTTTTTGTTTAAATTATCGAAGGCGTAACCAATGAGCACGAAGGCAACGATGAGGGCCGGATATAAAAATCTAATCATCCAAAAGGTGCCAATCCAAAATCCCGCGTAAAGGATGAGGAAATAGATTAAGATCCGGATTTCTTTCCATTTCCTTCGGAGAAAAAATATTAAAGGCAGGAATATTAAAAAATGGAGTCCGATAAATGATCCGAATTCGATATATTTTTTAACCAGAACAGTATTATTTAAGAAAATTTTTACCAGTTGAGGAATCGTATGGAGAAAATCTTTTGAGAAAGTTACGTTTTTCCCGTCCCGCAATAAGGCCTGGTATTCACGGGTCTGATCCCCGTCGGGATTGAATACCTGAGGAAGCGCCGGGGAGACCGGATTCCCGGTGAAATGATAATTTTTGATTAAATAAGGAAGGAAAACCATCATCCCGACCCCGCAATAGATGGAAATATTTTTTAGCAATTTAAGGGAGCTTAACCGACGGGTGACGATATTTTCGATTGCCATCAATAAAATAAAAATTCCCAAAGAATAAATAATCCCGGTATATTTCACCCCGATTGAAAGCCCGGTAAACACCGCGGATAGGACCAGGAATTTCGGACTTCGACAATCAAACCATTTAAGCAAAACAAAAAGGGCGAGCAGGTTAAACCAGGCGAATTCTATATCTACGTTTGGCAGGCTTATCCATTGCATTAATCCGGGTGTCATGACCAGGAATAATATGGCGAAATTGGCGGCGGAATTGCCCCAGCGGTTTCGGCTGAATGAGTAAACCGTAAGCAAAAGAAAGATGCCCATGGAAAAATGGATAAGATTGGCGGTCAAGGGAGAATCCAGAATCATCCCCAGCAGAAAAAGCATTTCCGCTATTTGAGGGAAATTCGCATAAATATTTCCCTCGATGAATATGATTCGGTGGGAGGCGATATAGTATTTAGGAACCCCGTAATGGTAAATTAGATTATCATAGAATGAAACCGGGGTAAGATTTGCCAGAAATGAAAAAAGGATAATTGCCGCCGCTCCACCGAAAAAAAGGACCTGCTTCCAGTCAGAAAACCTGAAAGAAACCAGCAAATTCTGTTCTTTCAATTGCAGAACCAATTTTTTAAGGTTTCCATAAAATAGCAAAAAATTGATTAATAAAATTGCATAAAAAACCTCAGGATATAACCATCCCAGGAACCCGATCAAGAGAACCAGGTGGGCATACAACCCCAGGCCTACCCCGGCCGAGCAAACCAGCTTTTCTAATAACGAGGAGAAATTAAATTTAAGTTTTTCTAACAGGTAACTTCCCAAGGATACCGATAAGGCGATAATAAAGAACACGAGGAAGGAATTTTTTATTATGGTGACAAAGGATTTCAGCAGGAGCAGATAACTATAATCGGACATGAAAAAATTGTTCATGATGGATTTTTGCCAACGGAACAAAGGTAAAATTCCGAAATGAAGATCTGCGGAAATGGACCGGGGTTGAAGTTTTTTCGAATCATCAGGATCGCATGGTTAAGGCCATGGAAAGCGTTGGGTTGATTTAACGTGTCGGCCCATCTTATCGCATTTAGGAATCGCATTTTTCGGGTTAATAAATTATTCATCGCTTAATTTTTCCCCACTATAGTTTATACCATTTTCCATTGGGTTTTAAACTTTTCGCCTGATCGGTTAAAATCTCTCTGGTTGTTTGACAGATAAATAACGATATTGGAAATATTTATAGAAAAGAATTTTCTTGAACTTGTAATTCCCCGTGGTCTTGGCATGGGGTTGCCTTATTTCTGTCATTCCGCACTTGATGCGGAATCCAGTATTTTTTATTCGCCTGGATTCCCGCTTACGCGAGAATGATAAGAGCAGGAATGGATTCCCGCTGGAGTTTGTTCTGCCCCTCTGGGGTTCTCGTCCCGAGAACCATTTCGGGGTCGAGGGAAGCGTAGTCGAAGGGCAGGAATGACAACCCAAAGCTTAAGGATCGTTTGGAGAAAGACACCCCGCGGTCTCTGCCGCGGTGAGGTTCATTTGATTTGATGGTTATAAATTCTGAAAAATCCGTGTAATCCGTGTCGTAAGCTCGAATATGGCCGAAATCAAACCATTTACCGGTTGGCGTTATTCCCCTCGGACATACGGAGGAGATCCGGGCGCGGTTACCGCTCCGCCTTACGACGTGATCGATGAAAAATTCCAGGGAGAGCTTTATCGCCGGAACCCCCATAACATCATCCGCCTGATTCTTCCCCGGGAGGATGACCGGGAAAAAGGGTCCGCGGACCGCTATGAATCCGTCGCGCTCCGCCTCCGGAAGTGGCGGGAAGAGGGTGTCATCGTCCCCGATCCGACCCCGAGAATATATCTCTACGAACAGACCTTCCGCTTCGGGAAAGGACCGGAACTTACCCGGAGGGGTTTCCTGGCCCTGATCCGGCTCGAGGAGTTTTCCCGGGGGGAAATCCGGCCCCATGAAAAAACCCTGGCCCGCCCCCGCGAGGACCGTCTCCGGCTTTTGCGCGCCACCCGGGCCAACCTGAGCCCGGTCTTTTTCTGCTATTCCGACCCCCAGGGGGAACTGGAATTCCGCCTCCGCCCGGACGATCCCGATGTCATCCGGTTTACCGATGAGATGGGGGTGGTTCACCACTTTGGTTATGTCGACCGCCAGGACCTGGTGGAAAAATACGTGACCGGGATCAGCAGGAGGACACTGTTCATCGCGGACGGCCATCATCGTTATTCCTCCGCGCTGGATCACTTCCGGGAGAATCCGGAAGCCGGTCCCGAAGCGGGCTACACCCTGGGCTTTTACACCCGGGTGGAAGACCCCGGCCTCCTGATTCTGCCCACCCATCGGATGATCAAGGCGGTTCCCGGCCTTTCCGACCGGGAAGCGCTGGCTCGGATCGAAAAAGATTTCAGTTCCGAAGCCAAGGAATTGCCTCCCGGGGTTTCAGAAGAGGAGAGCGCGGATTGGATCAACCGGGAAAACCAGGAGGGTGGGTTCGCGTTTGCTCTGCTTTCGGCGGGCAGCCCGGGGATTCGTTTCTTCCGGCTCCGGCCCGGGGTGGATCTCAATTCCCGGATGACGGATATTCCCGAGGTGGTCCGACCGATTTCGACGGCTATCCTGGACAGCCTCGTCCTGGGTAATATGCTGGGGGTGGCCCGCGAGGAGATCAGTTACACCAGCAATCCCCTGACGGTGATCCAGGGTTTGAAGGAAGGAAAATACCAGAAGGTTTTCATCCCGCGCGCGGTTTCACCCGCGGAAATCCTTCTGGTAACGGAAAAAGGAGAAATCTGCCCGCCCAAGACAACCTTTTTCCACCCCAAGCTCCGTTCCGGCTTGGTGATGAGGATTTTTTAATTTCCAGGAAACATCTAATCCCCCCATCCCCCCCTTTGTCAAAAGGGGGGATAGAGGGGATTTTCATAATTGGGATTTAAAGATTTTCTCGCTTTAAATTATGGATATGAACAGCCCCATGGAACTCAACCCCGGCGAGACGCTCGATGTGATCCTGGGGGACAGTCTTAAGCTGATCCAGCGCGGGAACGGATATCGCTTTTCCGTCGATGCTTTGCTCCTGGCCGCTTTTCTCGAAGCGAAAAAAGGCGAAAGGGCGGCGGAGTTGGGAACCGGTTCGGGGGTGATCGCCCTGATCGCCGCCAGGTATCTGCCGGTGCGGGAAGTGGTCGCCATCGAGCTTCAGGCGGCCCTGTCCGACCTGGCCGGCCGGAATACCTTCCTGAACGGCCTGGATGACCGGGTCCGGGTGGTCCGGGGAGATCTCAAGAAGATTCACCGGTTGGCAGAGCGGGAGAATTTTGACCTGGTCTTCTGCAACCCCCCCTTTCGTTCCGCCCGGGAAGGGAGGATCAATCCGAATCCGGAGAAGGCCATTGCCCGCCATCAGCTCCGGGCGGGCTTGCGGGAATTTCTGGAAGCCTCGTTTTTTCTCCTCCGAAATTCCGGGCGGCTGTACTTGATCTACCCGGCGTCCAAACTGGCGGAACTGGTTTTTGAACTGCGCCGGAAACGATTGGAGATAAAACGTTTGCGGATGATTCACTCCCGGAAAGAAAGCCCGGGGGTGCTGGCCCTGGTGGAAGCCCGCAAGGGAACGGGGATGGAACTCGCGGTTCTTCCCCCGCTTTATATTTTTCAGGGCCGGGGAAAATACACCCGGGAAACCCGGGAAATCATCAACGGCAGCTATTTCCAGCGGCGAGCCCGACAATTAAAATCCCCCCATCCCCCCTTTGAAAAAGGGGGGTGAGGGGGGATTAAACCGGCAAATTATCATTTCTGGGGATTGGAAAGATTCATCCGGATTTCGGAGATGTATTTTTCTCCCAGGCAATCGTTGATTTTCCTGATCAGGGATTTCTGCCGCAACTTGAGCTCGTTCATTCCCGCTGAACTCTTCACCTGAAGAAACAGAATTCCTCCCTCGACCCGGTCGGGAAAAACCTCTTCGGCCAGGTCGGGGTCGATGATCCGGGCAAAATCGGAGAGGATCCTGCCTTCCTTCATCTGAGGTTCGATATTTAATCTGGAAATGAACTGCTTGATTATTGACCCGATGGATTCAATCATAAAACGGCCTTCCCGCTCTGTTACTATTCAGCCACCAAGACACCAAGACACCAAGATTAGAGAATTATTCTTTTAATACCCTTTTTGATGAGAGGAACATTAAAATTAATAAGAAAGCCAAGGCGCTTACCAGTCAATTTTAGATGGCTGAGTATCTGTGCTTCCCACACAGGATTCATCTCGTCCACAGCTTTCAGTTCGCAAATAATAAGCTCTTCTACTAAAACATCTAGCCGTAGTCCTTCGTCAAACACTATACCATCATATACAATTGGAACGTCTACCTGCCTTTGATATTCCAACCCCCGCCTGGAAAGCTCATGACAAAAACAGACTTCATATACTTTTTCAAGCAAACCTGGTCCTAATGTTTTATGTACAGCATACTCCGCATCAACTATTTTTCTTGCAATGCGCTCTTCCTTTTCAGATAAGGGGGTAAAAGCCATATCTATCCTTGGTGTCTTGGTGTCTTTGTGGCTACCTGAACAGTTACGCCTTTTATATATCCGGGGATAGCTCCATTGACACCCAAGACGATTTGGGAATAATCTTAACCATTGTTGTTTGGCCTAAATATACCACTATCAGGAGGCGTAAAATTGAGATCCAGGATTATCCCCATTTTTGCTGTTTTTGTCTTTTTCTCCCTGGTTCTTAGCCTCGGGGCCGCTGAGCCGGCTGTTTCCCCCAGAGCCAAGATCACAGCCCTGGAAGGGGAAGTCTCTTATTCACTGGACGGAAAGACGTTCCAGCCGGTCAAGCTGGGAGGGGAAATCCCGGCCAGCGCGACCGTAAAGACCGGGGCCAACACCCGCCTGGAACTCAGCCTGCCCGACGGGAGCATGATGAGGATGTCGGCGAATTCCCAGATGAAGCTCGCCGCCATGGAATACCAGCAGGAGACCAAAAACCGGGATTACAAATTTCGTCTGGACCTGGGAAAGATGTGGGCCAAGGCCCGGAACATCTCGGAACGGGGTTCCAAGTTCGAGGTGGAAACCGCCACGGCGGTCACCGGGGTCCGGGGCACGGTCTTCCGGGTCAACGTCGATTCCAGCCACGCCACCGTCGTGAAGGTTTACCAGGGGTCGGTCCTGCTCCGGAGCCCCCGGGAGGTGTTCCGGCCGGCGGGAGCCGGGGAAAGCCGGAAAGAGATTTCCGGGCCCCGGGAAGTAGGGCCCCCGGAGGAAATCAGCCGGGCGGAATGGGAACTCCTGGTAAAATCCATGCAGGAGGTTTCCGTTTCCCCGGAGGGGAAGGCTTCGCGGCCAAAGGATTTTACCCTGCAGGAAGACCTGGATGACTGGGTGAAATGGAACCTGGAACGGGACAAATCCGCCACCCCGGAGAGTCAGGAAACCCCGGCGAAATAGCCGGAACTTTTTCTATCCGCGCGTCCCGGCATGGAAAACAAGCCCGCAGATTCACTCTCCGGAGATATTCTCACCATTCCGAATCTACTCACCGGCCTGCGGATCCTGCTGCTTCCGGTTTTCACGATCCTCTTTCTGAAAGAAAAATACAAAGCTTCCCTGGTGGTTTTCCTGGTCGGCGGGGCCAGCGATTTCCTGGATGGCTACCTGGCCCGGCGGCTTAACCTCCGGTCGCGGCTGGGATCCTACCTCGATCCCGTCGCCGATCACGGGAGCGTGATCCTGATTTACCTGATGCTGACTTTCGCCACCGGGTTTTCTTTCCAGATCCCGCTGGCCCTGTTCATCCTGATCTTCGCCCGGGATCTCATCGTCTTCGTGTCCGAACTGGGCGTGATTAAAATCCGGGGGCTGGACCAGAACTGGGATCCGATTTACACCGGCAAGGTCGCCATTTGCGCCCAGTTCATCTGCGCCTGCACGGTGGTCCTGGCCAACATTTCCCCGCAATTTTTCCGAGAAAATCTTAATTACCTGTTGTGGACGGTATATGTCATCACGGGTGTCTTCACCCTGTTTTCTGGGTTACAATATCTGAATCGGGGTTTAAAATTATGGCGGGAAAGGAGAAAACAACGATGAAAAGGGTTCAAGGGTTAAAGGGTCCAAAGGTCCAAGGGCTCAAGGGTTCAAGGGTTCAAGCATTAATCCCGCTCTTTGCGCTTTGCCTCTCACTTTTGTTCGGGGTAAACGCTTTACTCTTTGCTCCTTCCGCGCGAGCCCAGGAAAAGAAATCCGTCGCGGTTCTGGATTTCGAGTCGCCGGTGGAAAAACAGTATTTTGACATGGGCAAGAGCGCTTCCGATTATCTCACCGCGCAGCTGGCGGAAATCGGGGCCTACCGGGTGATCGAACGGTCCAAGCTGGAAAAGATTCTCAAGGAACACGAACTGGGGATGATCGGAGTAGTGGACCCGGACAAGGTTAAGCAGATGGGCAAGTTTCTGTCCGCCGATTATATCCTGATGGGCAACATCACGTTTCTGGGCGATTCCTTTTCTATTAACGGCAGGATCGTTGATGTAGAAACCAGCGAGATCATCGGGGCGAAATCCTCCGTTTTCAAGGATGTCACCCAGCTGCGGGTGGCGGTAAAAAACCTGGCCCGGGCTCTTTCCGACCTGGCCAAGCCCAAAGCGGGAGATCCGAGCGGGCAGTCCTCGGCCGAGCTTTTCATGGGGGTTAATTCCCGGGATTTCTATGATTCGGCGGAAGCCCTGATCCGGGAAATCGCGGCCATCGAGGTGTACGTGGTGGGCAGCATCACCGAGGTCAACACCCTGAACCGGAAGGTCAGGGTGGCCTCCTCCATGAAAACCGGCTCCCGCGAAGGTCTCCGGCTGAAGGTTCAGAAACTGGGGTTCTCCGGTCCGGAAGAGGTCGGCACCATTTTTATCACCGAAGTGGGGACGGGATTCCTGATCGCGTCATACCTGGAGGGAGACCAGGTTAAATTCTCGATCGGGGATCAGGTCACCAGTAAAAAGGTCCGCTTTAAAGTGGCGGTGGGTCCGATCGTGGACGAGGTGGAGGACAACCAGGACCTGACCAAGAAATATCACGAGGCGGTCGCCGAGAACCTGGCCGGGTCGGAGTTCCTGGATTCGGCCGATGAAGATGATGTCCAGAAAGATCTTTCCCAGCTCCGGCCGGGCAACCGGAAAGCCATTCTGGCCAAGCTGTTCAAAAGCGGGGTTGACATGGTGGTGGAGGGGAGATTCCATGGAACCCCCGGGTCCCGGAGAACCGATTTCAATCTCTGGAACGCTTATGACGGGAAAATCGTGAAAAAGATCAGCTTCGAAACCAGGCTCTAAATACTGTAAGTTGGTGAGTTCTCATGGCATTTTTGATGAGATTAAAGAAGCAAGAAGTGACAATTATCGGCACTTTTTGTATGAATAAATGATAAAAATAGTTATTGTTTTTTAATTTGCAATAGGAAGTCCGGAATAATTCATTAAATATCAGATGGTTAATATTTTTCTGAAAGGTTGTTGTTCTTTCCAATTAATGGAATGATAATTGCAACTAATATAACATAGGAATAAAAAATCACTAGGAAAGGAGGTGAAAGAAAATGATGAAGCTGAAAATGCAAAAAGGGTTTACACTGATTGAGCTGATGATCGTTGTGGCGATCATCGGAATCCTGGCGGCCATCGCTATCCCTAATTTCATGAGGTTTCAGGCCAAATCCAAGCAGTCTGAGGCCAAGATGAGTCTGGGAGCGCTTGGGACCACTGCCGAGGCATATCGGGCCGAGAAGGACACCTTCGTCGGCACCATAGGCAACGCAACCCCCGCCACCGATCTCGGTTGGGCACCTCAGGGTAATACGAGGTATAGGTACTTTTACAACGCTACCTCGATTGCCAATACCACCCCCACCTCCGGCACATGCGATACCACCGCCGCGCCGGCCAACGTTGGCGTAACCACGGATATGTTTACCGCGGGTGCTACCGGAGATGTCGACAAGGATGTTACTTGCGATACGTGGACCTACGATAACTCCAGGACTCTTAACAACCTGATCAATGACGTGAGTTCCTAATTAGGGAAAAGGATAAGGAGAAATTCTTCTTTCCTTTTGGATAATTGGACGCTGGAATAAAACCAGCGTCCTTTTTTTCTTCCCCAGGAGGCGCGGTGGATTTTCTCGTAACGATATTAATGTGCCTGGCGGTAATGATCCCTCCCTGTCTTCAAGGGGGGACGACGCAGATTCCGGTCACGATCCTCAGGTTCCTGGTGCTCGGGGTTTTTTCGATTCATCTGCTCCGGTCGATCCGGGGGAAAAGCCTGGAATGGAAACCGACCAAATTGGATTTTCCGTTTTTATATTTTCTCGCTTTGGCGCTGGCGTGGGCATTTTTCACGGAATATAAATACATGACCATCCAGTGGCTGGGCTTTTTCTCCACCTATATCGCCGTTTATTTTATCGCGGTCAATGCGGTGAAACCGTCCCACCGCGAGGCGATTTTGCTGGCTTTTATTTTGAGCGGGCTGGTTCATTCTTTCTGGGCGATATTTCAGCACGGGTACCTGGGGGTCGGGCGGGCGGCCGGGGGATTCTATAATCCTAACTTGTTTGCCGGTTACCTAGTCCCGGTTTTTTCACTTTCCTGGTCCAGGTTTATGCATTCAATCCGGCAGTCGGAATATCAATGGGGCCGGCTAAAAAAGAGAGACATTCTTTTTCTCGGAATCGCGGGAATTAATCTGGCCGGGATTTTTTGCAGCGCCTCCCGGGGAGGCATCTTGATGGTTTTCATCGCCATCCTGCTCATCTCGTTTTACTATCTGCGCAAACGGGTGCTTTACGTTTTGATTCCCTTGCTGCTTTTCACTTTGCTGGTTCCCAACCCGTTTCTGAACCGGATGAAAACGTTGGGGGAAGATCCCTGGGCGTACGGGAGGATTCAAATCTGGAAAAACAGCGTGGGGATATTCCGGCATCATCCGCTGGGGGTGGGTCTAGGGATGTATAAATATTATAGCCCTGAATATCAATTTCGTGGGGAAACCACGGTCTCCCGGCATCTCAAGTATCCAGTGGTCGCCGATAGCGATGCCATCCATTTCCTCGTGGAATTGGGGTGGTTCGGTCTGGTTTTTTTTATCTGGTTCGGGACGATTCTGGCGAGAGAAATATGGCGGTTTTGGAATTCGAGACCGGAAGATTCTTTCCCGATCCGGACGGAGGTCCGGATCGGATTGATCGCCGGGATCGTCACGATCATGGCTCATTCGTTGGTTGAATCCAATTTTCATAACCCTTCAATTGCCTTCGAATGTTTTCTCTTTCTTGGGCTGTTATTTAGTGCAAGAGACACAAAAGTAAAGAAGATAGATATTCCTCCGCGGAAAAGATTTTACTTCTACCTGGCACTTTTAAACTTGGGGTTGGGAGTGGCAATCGTCAGGCCTTGTTGGGCGGCTTTAGAGATAAATGCGGCCGAGAAAATGATAAAACGGGGGGAACTTGACCGGGGAATCGAGGATGCGGAAAGAGCGGTAAAAATATGCTGGGGAGAAAGTTCCTATCATGATTTCTTGGCTTCCGCATATTATATTAAATATAATGGAACCCGGGACTTTAAATGGTTTAGAAAAACCGTCGAAGAACTTCAAGAAGCAATTCGATTAAATCCCAGGAATGACGGGTTTTATGGTCATCTCGGAGTCGTTACCTATACCCCGGCGGTGGAGAAAAGAAATTCGGAAATGTTGAATATATCCATCCACTCTTTTCAGAAGGCCATTGAATTGCGGCCATTTTATCCGATGTCCTACAAAAGCATAGGCTATCTCTTCTTAACTCTCGGTGAACTCGGACAGGCTGAGACCTATGTAAAAAAGTCGATTGAAATTGAGCCGAATTACATTCAGGCGCACTATTTTTTGGGTTTGATTTATGAAGAAATGGGCAAGCTTGACCTGGCGATATCCGAATATCAAAACGCCCAGGGGCTTTGGGAGAGGTTCAAGGATATTCGACCGGATAGCGATTATGAGCAGACATTAATAGCCATAGATATTGGAAAAGTTAACGAAAGGTTAGCCTCGGTCCAGGGGAAATACCGGAAATGAGGAAAAAATTTTGGATCTGGGGTTTTCTGATTTTGCTCTGTCCGCTGGTCTGGCGGGTGCATGTGCGGATCGATTCCTTGAGGATGGCTGACGTCGAAACCCGGGAATTGAATTTTTTACCGTCGGGCGAGGTGCTGAAGGTGGTATCGCTCGGATACCAGGAACTGGCCGCCGACCTGATCTGGATCAAGGCCGTGCAATACCTGGGGGAAAGAGAAGGGTGGCCGCGTGACGATTTGACCTTTTATAACCTTCTGGACCGGGTGACTACCCTCGACCCCTTCTATCAGATCGCCTACCATACCGGAGGGGTTTGCTTGAGCCATTTTGGCAAACAGTATGAGCTCAGCAACCAGATCCTCCTCAAAGGGATCAGGCAGATGGGAGACCGGTTGAAGGACAATAAATTCGGCTGGTGGCTTCCTTTCCTGGTCGGGTTTAATTACTTCTTTTTTCTGGGGGATTTTCACCTGGGGGCTCAATACCTGGCGATGGCTTCCGGACTGCCGGGATCGCCCCAATACCTGCCCGGTCTTTCCGCCACCCTGGAGAGCAAAGCCGGGGACCCGGAGGCGGGGATTGAGATTTTAGAAAGATTGGCCCGGCAGACCCAGGATGAATTCACCCGCCGTTATCTGGAAGAGACGATCAAGCAAAAAAGGGAAAAGTGGTTGGGGGAAAAACGTGACCGCGGCGATAAAAATTGAAGGATTAAGCAAATTCTTCCGGGTGGGCTTCTGGGGGAAGAGGGTGCAGGCGGTTACGGATCTCTCTTTCGAAGTGCGCCAGGGGGATTTGTTCGGGTTTCTGGGCCCGAACGGGGCGGGAAAGACCACGACGATCAAGGCCTTGATGGGGCTTATTTTCCCCTCCGGGGGCCAGACCTGGATTTTGGGCAAAAAGGCGAGCGAGGAGGGGGTCCGGTCCCGGGTGGGTTACCTTCCGGAGAGCCCATATTTTTATGAATATCTCAAGGGGCTGGAGTTTCTCGATTTTTACGGGAGCCTCTTTAAAATTCCGAAAAAAGTCAGGGTTAAGAAAGCGGAAGAACTCTTAACGCTGGTTAATCTCGAAGGGGCGGCCGACCTGCATCTGCGCAAATATTCCAAGGGGATGCTGCAGCGGATTGGACTGGCCCAGGCCCTGATCAACGATCCCGAGCTGGTGATCCTGGATGAACCGATGACGGGCCTGGACCCGATCGGGAGAAGGGAAATTCGGGACGTGATGGTCAGGTTGAAAAACGAAGGGAAAACAGTGTTCTTCAGCACCCATATCCTCTCGGATGTGGAGATGATCTGCGATCAGGTGGGGATCGTCAATAAGGGAAAATTAGTCACCACCGGGAAGCTCAGTGAGCTTTTAAACCCCCGGATCGAATATTACGAGATCAGTTTTTCCCAGCCGGACCCGGCTGAGCTGGAAGTTTTAAAGCCCTGGGTCACCAATACTTTTCGGGACGGTA
>JAPLJL010000358.1 GCA_026388615.1 Pseudomonadota bacterium
AAGAGCTTCGGGTCCTTGATATATTTACCGAGCATATCAGTGCTGTTCCCGGTCCAAAACCTACCGAGGATCCAGAGTTTGCAGGGACTGGTAAGAATATTGAGTAGTGATCCCCCCGTATTCTTTTTATCCCGGAGGTTCATGAGGTTCATCATGATGTAATCAATGGAGTGGAGATCCTTCCAGAGCTTATCTATCCCCTTGGACTCGCCGGGGAATTTTTCCTTGAGGAGCTGCCGGTATTTCTCGGCGTCGGCGGGAATGTCGAAGTAGGTATCCGGGAAAACCGACCGGTAGGCGGGGTCGGTCTTGTGCAGTTTGACCTTCTTGTCGATCCCGAGATCATCGAACGCTTCGATCCCCATCCCGTCCATGGCGTGGAGCGAGACCTCGAACCGGTAATCACCACGCTCAAAAGCGCTCATGAAACCGCCCACCTTGTCGTGCTGCTCGATGACCAGAACCTTCTGGCCTCCGAGAGCGAGTTTGGCGGCCGCCGCCATTCCCCCCCCGCCCGCGCCGACCACTACCGTGTCATAACCGTCCGCGCTGAGCTTGGTCTTGACCGGACCCTGCGAACAGGAATATCCGGTGAAAACCAGAAACACAAAAGCCAGCACCCAGGAAATCTTCTTAGCTCCCTTCATTTTTCCTCCTTAGATAGTGTGGCCGCTTTTAACGATTTTTTTCCAGTAGGAATATCTACCAGCTTTGATTGAAATTTTATGTTTTTTAAGAGAAAAGAATCTTCCTTGGAAAATACATTTTATTGCGATTATTTTACATATTGCTCTTATTTTACATTTTTGATAATTTAAAAACAGAGAAATTATCAACATATGATTCCGGTAAAATTTAAAAACATTATCTCTTCCCCCGAGGATAAATTTCGTCTCACCCGGCTTTTTATTCCCTCCGGCAGCCGGATCTACGACCATTCGCATGATTTTGCCGAAATTAACTGGATGGACAGCGGGGAGGCTTTGCACGTGGTCAACGGGGAATCGGTTTTAATGAAGCCCAACCACCTCGTCATGATCCGGAAAAAAGACAAACACGAATTCCGGAATACCGGCGAAAGCCCTTTTACCCTGGTCAGCCTCGCGTTTCGAGAGGAAATCCTCAGGAATATCCGCAAACGTTATTTCCCCGACAACCCTTCATTTTTCGGGGGCGATTCCAAGCTGCCCAGGATGGTGGAACTCGATGGCAACCTCCGCCGTCACGCCGATGAACTCGTGGACCTGGTGCTTTACGCCCCCCGCAACCAGTTTTACCTCGACCTGCTGATTTTGAATCTGCTTTTCCTCGTTGAAAACCAGCCTTCCCGGGAAATTCCGCCTCTATGTCCTGACTGGCTGAAGCGGGCTTACGGCACGATCCAGAATCCGGAATTGCTGACCGGCGGGGTAAATAACTTTCAAAAACTTTGCGGCAAATCCGCCACCCATGTCTCCCGGGCCTGCCGGAAGTGGCTTAAAGCCACCCCCTCGGAAGTGGTCAACCGCTTCCGGATGGACTTTGCCGCCCGGGAGCTGGCCGGGACCGAACGCCCGATCGTCGATATCTGCCTGGGTCTGGGCTTCGATTCCCTGAGCCATTTCTACAGCCTGTTCAAGAAACGCCACGGCATTTCCCCCCGGGGATACCGCCTCCGGAACCGGGCGGGAACCGTCGTCGGAGAGACAAACAATGGATATCCCATTCATTGAAAATCCCGCGCGGGGGATTCTATCCTGAGTAGGGGAAAGGATTATCAATGGAAGAAAAATTAAAGAGAAAGTGGTTTCCCGGGATATTTGATTTTATCAATTTCAAGCCCAAGAACCCTCTTCTCCTGAAATATGTTTTTTACCCGCCGGGGATGAGGTTCGGTTTTAAAATGCTGGCGGGGATGTTCAAGGCGGCCAATCTGCCCCTGCTCAACCGCATCCATCCCTGGGTGAAGAACGAGAAAAATCGTCTATTTATTATTCCGGTACAGGAAACGCTCGAGCTCGGAGAGAGTGTGGCCGTGCCCTACCAGCTGGTGGAGACGTTCATCGAAAGGTCCTCATATCGCGTGATCATCGAGTTCTGCGCCTGTCGTAAGGCCGGCGAATGCAAGCATTACCCCAGTGATGTGGGCTGCCTGATCATGGGAGAGGATTCCCGGAGAATTCCCACCACCTGGGCCCGCCCGGCTTCGAAGGAGGAGGCCCGGGAACATGTCCAGAAAGGGATCAAGGCCGGCCTGCCGGTTTTTGCCGGCAAGCCCCGGGTGGACAACTACATCTTCGGGGTGCCCGACATGGGCCGGATGTTCAGTGTCTGCTTCTGCTGCGAGTGCTGCTGCCTCGGGAACACGATCAACCGCTACCTGCCCCGGGAGAAGCTGAGAATTCAATACAACCGGCTTCCGGGCCTCGAGATCTCCTTGGACCGGGAAAAGTGCACGGGATGCGGTATCTGCGTCGACTCCTGCACCCTCGGACTTATCCGGATGGAGGGGAAAAAGCCGCTGATCCCCGAAGATTGTCAGGGCTGCGGCCGCTGCTCCAAGTACTGCCCCAAAAAGGCGATTCACCTGAAACTCAATAACCCCAATTTTATCGAAAGCGCCGTTAAGAACCTGGAATCGGTCATAAAAATCTGAAACTGCAGGAAGGAAATAAAATGGATCAAGCCCCGCTTTCCAAGTATGACGCACAGGTGGCCAAGTACTCCAAGAACCGGACCTTCCTGAGGGTAATGCTCGGGGTGATCAAGTCGGTGTTCAAGGTGATCTCGCTCCCGGGCATCCGCGATCGGCACTCCTGGGTCCACCCGGAAAAGAACATGTCCACCGTCCTTCCGATCAATGAAGAATTGAAGCAGAACGGGGTCCTGGTTCCCGTCCCGATCGTTTCCGAACTGATCAACAAATCATCCTACCGCATGATCATGAACGTCTGCGGCTGCCGCCAGGCTTACGATTGCGAAAACCACTCCGCCGAGATCG
>JAPLJL010000241.1 GCA_026388615.1 Pseudomonadota bacterium
CCGAATTCCTCGAACCCTTCTTCGAGGACCTCGGCTGGGACATTTACAATAAAAACGGCCACGCCGAGGCATACAAGGACGTCCTCCGTGAAGACGCGATCAAGGTGGGCTCGGCCACCAAGGCCCCGGATTACTGCTTCCGTAAAATTCTGGGGTCAGGTCTTTACCTTGGCATTTGAAGGGTGTTCTTAATTCGAGAAACTGGATTCCGGCTTTCGCCGGAATGACGGGACGCGATTTTGTGTAAATTTGTGGGATGGAATTAACCCTTTGACTTCCCTGGCTCTTCCCCGCCCCGAAAATCAAGTCCATCTGGTCTGTTTTGTCTATCTAGTCTATCTGGTCTATCTCGTCTATCTGGTCTAAAACCGGTTTGGAGAAAGCGGGAAGATAAGATTGGTCTATTTGGTCTAAGGCCGATTTGAGAAAATCGGGAAGATCAGGTAAATTTATTAAGGGAGAAAATAAAGGGGGCGCGAAATGATTGTCGAGAAAAATCAGATTCTAGAAATGATTAAAGGTCTTCCGGAAAAAATTGATGTTGATGAGCTGATTTATACCCTTTATCTCAAACAAAAACTCGAGACCGCCGAAAAAGATGTCCAGGAAAACCGGTTGGTTGCCCATGAGTATGTCGTAAAGGAGACATCTAAGTGGTTCAAATAAATGGGTTAAACGGGCTCTTAACGATCTGCATGAAATTTACGAATTCATCGCTTTAGACTCCCCGAAATACGCTCAGATTCAAGTCGAAAATATTCAAAACACCGTTTCCAACCTTTCTGAATTTCCCGCCCTTGGCCGCAAGGTACCGGAATTCCCTGATTTGGATTATCGGGAGATTCTGGTCGGCAATTACCGGATAATTTATCGGGTGGAAGAAAAACGAAACCAGGTTTTTATTTTGGCCGTTGTCCACGGAAGACAACTCCTTTTAACTCCTCCCGGAAATTAGCGCTGTGAATATTTTGGGGGACACAAAACCCAGGGTCTTTACCTTGCATTTGAAAGGTATTCTTTATTCGAGAAACTGGATTCCCGCTTCCGCGGGAATGACGGGACGCGATTTTGTTATGACGAGGGGGACGGAGTTCCGTCCTCCTTCGCTAAAGCTCCCCCCTTCACTAAAGTTTCGGAGGGCGGGCCGGAAGGATAAGACGTTTCTAAGCTGCCAAGCATAATAGCACCGGATTTGTCGAGTTAACCCAAAAATACAGTTTAAATTTTCCGTCTGGCTGTAGTTGCCCGATTTATTTGTCCTGACATCGGAAGGATCGGGCTTTTTAAGAACCGCCGATGAATCGGCAGACTACAAAAAATCACCCTGCGAAAGAAGGAGAGATGAATCTAACTGAGGATTTCGAGTTAATCGGGTTTATCGGGTATGATTAAAAAATGGGATATTTTGGGATATAATTAGTCCAGTTAGAATAAGGATCAAATAAGGAGGCAAGTATGTTGAATGCGTTAAAGATTGAGCTGAAGACGAGTGAGTTGATCGCGGCCATAAATGGATTGAAGAAAAAAGAAAAGGAGGACCTTATCGAGAATCTGCTCGCTTCAACTTCACCGGAATATTTAAAAAGCATTAAAGAAGCGAGGAACGATTATAAATCCGGACGGGTGAAGAAGCATAATGAGGTATTCGGGAAGTGAAATACGAGCTTGTTTATACCGAGAGAGCCATAAAGGATATCCAAGGACTTGATGAAACCATAAAGAAAAGAATCGGTAAAACCCTCCGCAGATTTCAAAACAATCCTCTTGTATTTGCCCAGAGGCTTACAGATCCAAGACTGGGGAGCTATCGCTTCAGAATTGGTGACTACAGGGTAATCTTTGACTTGGAAGGGCATGACGTCGTGATTTTAAGGGTAGGGCATAGAAGAGAAATATATAAAAGGTAGAAGGTTCCCAGTCCAAATTTCAGACACTATAAATATAAGAAAATCCACGAAATCGGAGGAAGTTTGATGGCCAATCAAGAAGATAAAATCCGATCGGAATTGATCGCGGCGATTGATGAGTTACCCGTCAACTATCTCGAAGAGATTTTGGCTCAAGTTAAAAGCCTGAAGAAAAAGTCGCCCCGGGGAAAAAATATAGCCAAGGAATCTCGAATCGCCTATCTCTCTGAAGCCTCGTTCGCCCGGGTTTGGGACAATGATGAGGATTCAGTCTATGACAAGTTATAAGCGAGGGGAGGTAATCCTCGTTCCATTCCCTTTCAGTGATCAAAGCGCTTCAAAAAGTCGCCCCGCCTTGGTAGTCAGCATTGAAAAATATAATAGGTCTGGCCCGGACCTAATCATCGCGGCAATAACCAGTCAAATCGCGGTTTCCTTGGGTCTGGGAGATTATCTAATCAAGGATTGGAAAGAGGCCGGACTTCTAAGGCCTTCGGTGGCAAAAGCCATGCTGGCAACGATTGAAAAAAGCTTGGTCAGGCGAAAACTCGGCAAATTGAACAATAGTGACTCAGAGGCATTTTCTTCCGGTTTGAAAACTGTTTTAGGCTTTGATATTTAGAGAAAATCGGTGTGATAGAAGAAAATATAGAGGATTTAAAATGAAAAAAATCAGGGTGAGAAGTAATCGCAAAGCACGAGGGAAATATCCAATCGCGACAATAATCTCTTATGGTCCTGATGATAAAACCTGTGCCAAGGTGGTAGCCACAATTATTAAGAGCGAACATGACGAAGAGCCAACCGCGATGAAAAAATGGTTCGGCAATAACGTTAATAAAGATAAAAAAATAATGCAGGAGATCGCGGACTTTATAAAAGAGAATGGAATTGGGGTAAAAGATGTGATTATTACCGATACTCCTATGGGTTGTGTCCACGAAGAAGGCATTGATTTTCCGGTTGGGGAAGATTGCCCCGATTGCCCGTTTTGGAAAGGGAAACAAGGAAGTAAAAGCAGCATAAAAATGGCCAGCGGCTATCTCCCCGGTAAACCTTCCTTGAGCAGAGAACTGTTGAAAAAGAGGAAGCAAGATTTTTCCTGATAAGAGAACTTCAAGGCTCAGGCCTTTATTAATTCAACCAACTGGATTCCCGTTTCCAACTTCGCCAACCTGAGAGCGAGGGGGTAGTTCCGTCCTACTCCGCTGATCCTCCTGCGCTAAAGCTTCCCCCTTCACTAAAGTTTCGGAGGGCAGGCCGGAAGGACAAGTCGCTCCCAAGCACACTTCGTTCCCGAGCACGCTATTCCGCCGCTTCGCACTGGACACGGCGCTCCCGAGCACGTTGCCATAGGCTGGTTGCTCGTCACTTGACGAACACGCGCGTAACACATAGTAACTGATGGGTTACGCGTGAAAGCGGCAATAAAATAAGATCGTTACTTGACATTAGATCGCAATACACATAGTATTGCTATGGGTAACACGAAACTATATCAAGGACAACAGCGATGAAGCATGATGAATTTTTCCGCAAACACCCGGTTTTCACCGGAGAGGAGTTGGCCAAGCATTTGTCGTCCCGTGGCGAGGTCGGGAAAAGGGCGCAAGAGGCTCTCCTGGCTTACCACCGGAAGACCGGACGGGTGGTTCAGGTGCGGCGCGGGTTGTATGCCGTCATCCCGGCAGGAGCCAACACCGATTCCTATCCGGTAGACCCCTTCCTCGTGGCCGCGAAGCTGACCATGGACGCGGTTTTGTCGCACCATACGGCGCTTGAGTATCACGGGCGGGCTTACTCGGTCCAGGAACACTTTACCTACTCGGCATTCCGCCCGCTGCGTCCTTTGACCTTCCGCTCCCATGTTTTCCGGGGAGCGAAGTTTCCGCAGGCTCTTCGCCGCGCGGGAAAAGAGAGTTTCGGCGTTTCGACCTCAGAGCGCGCCGGTATGGATCTTAGAGTCACGAGTCTGGAACGGACCTTGGTGGACGTACTGGATCGTCCGGACCTTTCGGGGAGCTGGGAGGAAATTTGGCGGTCCTTGGAGTCCGTCGAATTCTTCGATCTCGACCAGGTCGTGGAGTATGCGCTCCTGCTCGGAAATGCGACCACTGGGGCGAAGGTGGGATTCTTTCTCGGACAACACCGCGACCCCTTGATGATAGAGGACCGTCACCTTAAGGCACTTCACGATCTGCGGCCGCGGCAACCGCATTATCTGGACCGCGCCAAGCGGAAATCCGGTCGCCTCGTGTCGGAATGGAACCTGATAGTACCCAGGGAAGTGTTTGCACGGGCGTGGGGGGAGGTACTATGAAAATCTCCCTTGAGAAGCTGGCCGCCGAAGCGGAGACGACCGGATTCAGGCCGGACGTGCTGGAAAAGGTCGCCCACCTCCTGGGATTGCTGGATGCCATCCGAAGTCACCCATTCCTCAAAGGGAAACTGGTCCTCAAGGGCGGCACGGCCTTGAACCTTTTTGTCTTCGATGTTCCGCGGCTCTCCGTCGATATCGATCTGAACTACGTGGGAGCCGAGGATCGTGAAGCCATGCTCGCCGAGCGTCCCAAGATCGAGCAGGCTATTCGGGCGGTCTTCGCGCGGGAGGGATTCAATGTCAGGCGGATGCCGGAAGAACACGCCGGAGGCAAGTGGGCGCTGCGGTATGAAAGCTCCCCCGGCCAGACCGGCAACCTCGAGGTGGACGTTAACTTCATGTTCCGCGTCCCGTTGTGGCCGGTGACAACTTGCGATTCTCATTTCGTCGGGTCTTGGCGGGCCACGGGGATTTCGGTGCTGGATCACCATGAACTGGCAGCCGGCAAGCTCGCGGCACTGTTGGCGCGCAGACAAGCGAGGGACTTGTTCGACAGCCATCGGATTTTCCGGATGGACAACCTCGAACGTCATCGACTTCGTATCGGATTCGTCGTCTACGGCGCGATGAACCGCAAGGATTGGAGGACTATCTCGACCGGCGATGTGGACTTCGACGCCGCGGATTTGGCCAGGCAATTGGCCCCCACGCTGCGCGTCAACGCGGCGGAGGTCCAGGCGCAATCAGCCGAATACGGGGCGCGCCTGGTGAAGGAGTGCCGGGAGGATCTATCCGCAGTGCTGCCCTTCACGGACTCCGAGCGGGCGTTCTTGGATTTGCTGCTGGACCGGGGGGTGGTCGACTCGTCCATTCTGACCGCTGACGTGTCACTCCAGCGGCGCATACAAAGCCAGCCGCTTCTCGAATGGAAGGCGGTCAATGTCCGGCGTTACAAGGGATAGCGTGATGAAAACAGCGTTGGGGTGTCCGGGACGTGGATGAACCGGTATGACAAAATTAACCTTGCACCATAAATAAAGCGTGCCGTCTGAGGTCGTTCTTCCCGAAGCTCTTGCCCACCTATGGAGGGGAACCCTTCGGACCCCCAGAAAGGGCTTACCGCTCAAGAATAAGTTGGGCTAGCTGAAGGTCTGAATCAAGAAATTCTATTACAGGTAAGAATTTTGGGATTGACTAAACGGATTCCTACCTTCGCAGGCTGCCCGTTCGGGTTCTCGTCCTGAGACCCCATCGGGGTCGTAGGAAGGACCCTCAGGGTCCGTAGGAAAGCCGCCTGCGCCTACCGAAAATTAGATAATTAAGGGAAACAAATACTCTTTGCGCCCTGCTCATGCCTTCACAGAGGTAACCTCCGGCTGGTATCCATGGTTTCCCCTTAAAAACTCGAAACTCGAAACCAGCCTCCGGCCCGTTAGGGCCTACCCTCCGGCCTGTAAGCCCTACGGGCTGGA
>JAPLJL010000409.1 GCA_026388615.1 Pseudomonadota bacterium
TGGCCGGTGACGAAGTCGGAAAGCCCGCAGGAGAAGAACAGGACCACGTTGGCGATCTCCTGTGGGGTGCCTGGCCGCCCGAAAGGAATCCGGGCGATGGTGGCATCCCGCTGGGCCTTGGGCACCCCGATGGTGCCGTCGGTCTCCTCCTTGGCCTGGGTCAGCCGGGTATCGGTGAAGCCGGGGGCGACCGCGTTCACGTTGATCTTGAACCGGCCCCATTCGGCGGCCACTTCCCGGGTGATGCCCACGTTGCCCATTTTCGCGGCGCAGTAGTTGATCTGGCCGGGGTTCCCGCGGATGGCGGCGGTGGAATAGAAATTGACGATCTTGCGGTGGTATCGGGTGTCGCCCTTCTCTTCGATTTCCTTCTTGGCCACGTCCCGCATGTAGGGGACCGTCGAGCGGATGCAGTTGAAGGTTCCCTTCAGGTTCACGTCGATGACAAACTCCCACTGGTCATCGGTCATCTTGTGAATGACCGAGTCGCGGGTGATCCCGGCGTTGTTGACCAGGATGTCGAGCTTGCCGAACTTGTCGGCCGCGGTCTTCATCAGCGCGTCGGTGTACTTGGCATTGGTCACCGAACCGGAGGAGATCGCCGCCCGTCCGGCCGCGATTTTCTCGCAGAGCAGGCGGGTTTCCTCGGCGGGGGCGTTGTCGATATCGTTGATCACCACGCAGGCCCCTTCCTTCACGAAGGTCAGGGCGATGGCCTGGCCGATGCCGCGGCCGGCCCCGGTGATTACAGCTACCCGATCATCCAAAAGTCCCATGGTCAAAGCCTCCTTTCGTCAGGCACGACCGCCGACGGCAGACCGCCGACCGCCGTAATAAAAAACGACCGCAGACCACCGACCGCGGACCGCGGACAATAGATAAAGAAAAAAATATTCATCGTGTTCATTTAATTTGTTGGGTTTTTCCCTGTCTGCTGCATACTTCTTGTTTCTTATTCCCTGTTGCTCGTTACCTCTCGGCTCTTGTTTTTGACTGCGGTCGGCGGTCGGCGGTCCGCGGTCAGGGGCTACGCCCCTAGTTCCCCGCCGGTTCCAGCTCGCCCAGGGCCAGGACCGCCAGCCCCCGCACCCTCGGCTCGGGATGATTGAGCATGTCGATCAGGGGTTTCTCGGCCAGGGGGTCACCCAGCTTGCCCAGGGCGGTGAGGACCTGCTCCAGGACCTCCCGGTTCTTTTCGGAAAGGTGGGCCAGGAGGTAAGGGACGAGTTTCCGCGCCCCCTTCAGCCCGATTGTTTCCGCGGTCAGGGCGCGGACCACGGCGCTCTGGTCTTCGAGGAGCTCGATCAGGACCTCGTAAATCGTCATCTCGTTCCGCTGGCGGAGCGAGCGGACCGCTGTGGCCCGCACATCCTCATCGGGGTCCTTGGCTGCCTCGAGGATGGCCCGGAGGGCCTTTTCCCCCGGGACGCGGGCCAGGGCGTAAACGGACTTGACCCGGAGCTCCCGGTTTTTCCCTTCTTTCAGGTGTCCGATCCAGGTGTCCAGGTCGTTCTGGGATTCGATCTTCTCCAGGGCTCGCGAGGCGCATTTTTGCACCCCGGGGTTCGGATCCTGCAGAAGCGGCATGATCAACTCGCGCCGCCGATTCAGGGAATCTTTCGAATTGGACATAGCTGGCATATTATTATTAAAAACCAGCTAACTTTCAATATTAATGATCACCAGACCGCTTTTACCTGTTTTTATCACCTATAGCTTAGGAATTTTAACCGGCTATTTCCTGGAAATCCCCAGTTTCCATCCCCTTTATCTTTTCCTTCTGTCGGCCCTGGCTCTGGGCCTCGCCGTGCTCAATTGGCGGTCTCCGACCCCGCTTCCAGCCCATAGGGCTTCCAGGCCGGAGGGTAGGGGCCTCCAGCCCGGAGGGAGGGGAGGTCCCCGGTTGGCCCTGGTCTGTTTTGCCTGTTTGTTCCTGGTTCTGGGCGCCGAGACCTCGCGCGGCCGCTTGACCCCTTCCGCCGGGGATCGGTTCCTGTCCGCCCGGGCCCAGGAGGAGGGAAAGCTGATCCTGGACGGCTGGATTTCCGGGCTGCCCGAAAATTATCCCGACCATGTCCGTCTGCCGTTCCAGTCCCGGTTCCTGGCCGAGGGGGACCGGCTTTTCCCGGTCGCCTCCCGCCTTTTGCTGAACGTGCCCGCCCCGGCCCCTGCTTTCCGGGTGGGGGACCGGGTGCGCCTGAAGACCACCCTTCATCCGCCCCGGGGTTTCGGGAACCCGGGCTCCTTCGATTCCGGCCGCTACCTCGCCCGGCAGGGGGTCTTTCTGGTCGGCAATATCGCGGGGGCGGACGAAATCGTCTGCCGGGAAGGCCGGGGGGGCAACCCCTGGCTCAACCGGGTTCAGGATCTCCGCCGGCGGATGGCTGACTTTATGGACGCCGGCGGTTACGGGGAATCCGGGGAGATTTTAAAAGCCTTGGTGGTGGGGGTGCGGGCGGGGCTCCCGGATGATTTGTGGAAGGATTTTTCCCGGACCGGGACCATCCATCTCCTTTCCATCTCGGGACTGCATTTCGCGATCGTGGCCGCGATTTTCTTCTTCCTGGTCCGTTTTCTCCTCTCCCGCTCGTCCTACCTCCTGCTCCGCTTCAATCTCTTCCAGGTCTCGGCCTGGATTTCCATCCCCCCCGTGATTTTCTACGTCCTGGTGGCCGGGGCCAATATCCCCACCCTCCGGTCCGCGATCATGATCCTGGTCTACCAGGCGGCCGTGATCCTCGGCCGGGAGCGCGACGTCTACTCGGCCCTGCTCCTGGCCGCGTTCCTGCTCGTGGTGATCTTTCCCCTTTCCCTGCTCGAGGTTTCCTTCGCGCTTTCCTTCGGCTCCGTCCTGGCGATTCTCTACCTGACCCCGCGCCTGGCGGAGTATTTCCAGGCCGATCCCGATCTCCTTTATCTTCTGGAACCCTCCCGCCTCCGGCAGTTCGGGGGCCGGGTCGGCACCCTGGCCCTGGTTTCGCTGGCGGCCGCCCTGGGCACGTTTCCGCTGGTGGCCCGCTACTTCAACATGGTTTCCCTGGTCAGCGTCCCGGCCAACCTGGTCCTGGTCCCCTGGCTCTCGTTTCTTTCCCTGCCCCTCGGCCTCCTGGGGGGCTTTCTCCATTTCCTTTTTCCGGAAACGGCCCGCTTCATCCTGGATGTCGCCGCCTGGATCACCGGGCTATCCCTCGGGGTGGTCCGGTTTTTCAGCCATCTCCCCGGGGCCTGGTTCCGGGTGACCACCCCCACGCTTCTAGAGGTCGGCCTCCTTTATCTCGCGGTCCTGGCCGGCGCCAACCTGAAAAGATCCCGCTGGCCGAAACTGGTGCTCCCGGCGGCGCTCGCGCTCCTGGTGCTCGACCAGGCGTACTGGATGATCAAGCCCCAATTCCAGCGCGACCTCCGGGTAACTATTCTGGATGTCGGCCAGGGGGACGCCATCCTGGTCGAACTTCCCTTCGGGAAGCGCGTCCTCCTTGACGGCGGGGGTTTCGAAGAAAGCGATTTCGACCCGGGGGAGAAGATCTTGGCCCCCTTCCTCTGGGAAAAGAAAATCCGGCGGCTGGATTACGTGATCAATTCCCACCCGCATTTCGACCACTTCGGCGGGCTCCGCTTCATCCTGCGGGAGTTTTCCGTCGGGGAGGTCTGGAAAAACCCGCAGGACAGCTACTACCGGGAGTACCGGGAATTCCTGGGGATCATCCGGGAGCGGAAACTCCCGCTCCGGATCGTGGACGACGCGGCCCCGGACCTGGAGATCGGCGGCGTGAGGTTCGAGTTCCTGAGCCCGCCCGCGCCGGGATCGGAGGAGGCGCTGGCCCTGGGCGGCGACCAGAACGAGAACTCCCTGGTTCTCCGGCTGAATTTCGGCGAAACGAACATCCTGCTCGCGTCCGACCTCATGGCCCGGGCCGAAGCGCGCCTGGCCGCGAAAAATTATCCGCTCTCCGCGGATGTGCTCAAGGTTCCCCACCACGGGGGGAAGGCCTCGAGCACCCCGGTTTTCCTGGCCGCCGTCCGCCCCCGGAGCGCGGTGATCACCACCGGGCCGGAAGACGGTATCCGCTCCGTGAGCCGGGAGGTGCTGGAACGCTACCAGGCCGTCGGCGCCCGGGTCTACCGGACCGACCGGACCGGGGCGGTCACGATCCGGAGCAACGGGAGAAGGGTCACCGTGGAAACGTTCAGATAATGTGAGGCGTAAGGCGGGGGAAAATCAAAAAATGGTGAAAGTTCTTAGGTGCTGGGGGTTAGGTTTTACCCATGACCGATGACCCAAGACCCATGACCTGATTTGTATTTTTGAATGGTGCCGGGAGCGGGAGTTGAACCCGCACAGTGGGTGACCACCGGAGGATTTTGAGTCCTCTGCGTCTGCCATTCCGCCATCCCGGCCCTTGGGTTGCGTTTCGAGTCTGGGGGGGAATTTTACCTAATCCTTCCGGAAGAGTCGAGTTCCGCCGGTTGCGGTTATTTCCCCTGCTGGCGGGGGATGATCATTATCTCCCGCCCCAGGAGATCGGACAGCTTTACCAGCTCGATTTTTTGCCGCTTCAACCCGGTGATTACCGCTTCAACCTCTCCCAGCCATTCCGGGATCTCCCGGCCGGTGGCCGGACGGCAATCGTGGAGCAGGACGATATCGCCCGGGCGGATCCGCCTCAGGATCCGTTCCGACAGCCCGCGGATTTTCCGGTTGCCCCAATCCCCGCCCCGAACCGAGAAACCCACGCAGAACATCCCCAGCTCCTCGAGCACCGATTTCAAGCGGGGGTTGACTATCCCCGCCGGGGGGCGGAAAGCCAGGGCCCTGACCCCGGATTGCTCCAGGGCCTGACCGCACCCCTCGATCTCGCGCTGGAGCCGGGCGGAGGTTCGGAGCATCAGGAAAACGTCGTGATTCTGCGAATGGTTGCCGAGCTCATGGCCGCGGGCGAGGATCGCGGCCAGGAGCTCCGGGTGGCGGGCGGCTTTGCTGCCGACCACGAAGAACGCCGCTTTTACTTCATGCTTATCCAAAAGCGCGAGGAGGGCAGGCGTCGTGTCTTCATCCGGTCCGTCATCGAATGAGAGGGAGACCCGATTCCGATCTCGCGGACCGTGCGTTACCGTCGGGAGGAAGAACTGCCAGCCCGGGAAAAAGGGCGCGGCGAAGCAAAGCAAAACGAAAAGGAGCCAGGGGCAGAGGGCAGAGGGCAAAGAGGAAAACCCGTAAGCCTGCCCGAGCCGGGCAAGACCGGCCAGGGGCGTAAGGGGTGAGGCGTAAGAGGAGAGGGAGAAAAACAGGAGCAACGCCGAGAGAAGCAAGGCGAAGATAAAGGCCCAGGCGGCCGGCGGAAGCCGCCGGCGCGGTCCGGAGGAAATGTCGGGTTTTTGCGGCGTCTTCATTTAATTCGTAAAAACCAAGTTTTGATATTTCAGACCATGTAATATTAAATCCGAATCAAAACAAAAAAAGATATTCTGTTTCTCAATCCCCCTTTATCCCCCTTTGATAAAGGGGGAATTTATTCTCCCCTCTTTGTTAAAAGAGGGGCGGGGGAGATTTTCAGAAAGAATCATGAAAATACCCGAAGATATTTCTTGATTTCTAGTGATCTAAATGAAAATATCTTATTCAAATTTTTCCTGACAGTGTCTGTAGGATCAAAATCGATTTTTAAAATCATTTCCAGAAGGGCTCGAAGTGATACCAGTGGTCGGGATGCGCGCGCAGGGTCACTTCCAGCAGAGACAGGTAGCGCTCCGCCGCCCCGCGCATCGCGGTTTCCCGCTCGCCGCGGGAAGCCGCTTCGACATAAATCGGGGGATGGATGATGACCCGGAATTCGCTCTTCTCTTTGATGGTGAAAAACGGGTAGATCGGCACCTTCAGCGCCAGGGCGAAACCGAACGGCGCCCGCGGGAGCTCCACCACGTGGCCCAGGAATGACGCCGAAATCGTTTTCTGCCCCGGGAGCCAGAGACGGTCACCCGCGATGGCAATGAACCCGCCCTCTTTCAGGCAGCGGATGCTTTCAAAACTGTTGAAGACCTGGTCCTCGTTTTCCGAGGCGACCACGGTCGTGATCCCGGCGCCCGCGAGATCGCTTTTCACTTCTTTCTCGATTGCTTCGTCCTGCCGCTCACCAATGAAAATCAGGAGTTTCATCCCGAAGCCCCGGAAAGCCCGCGCCGCCACTTCCCAGTTGCCGACATGGGACATAAGGAGGATGCCGTTACCGTGACGGATCTCCTCCCGGCCCTCGGTGATGATGTTGATCTCCCCGGGGCTCTCGAGCCGGAGGCGGTCGACAAACACGGTGGAAAAGTGATGATACTGCCGCCAGGCCAGGCGCCAGGGTAGCCACCGGCTCCGGCCGGGGAAAAGGGCGCGGTAAAAATCCAGGCTGGCGCGGCGCCGCCCGGGAAAGAAAAAGTAAAACCCGCCGGTGATGATCCAGGTGAAAAAGGAGAAAAACCAGAAACCGAAGAGGCGCGCGGCCAGGGATAAAAGCCGATAAATGAAGATCTTCATTATTTACCGTCCGGGCGGGCCAGGGGGGAGGCGATGAACCAGGTCTCCTCGCGGCCGGGCCTGGCCGGCTCCGAAAGCTCAAGCCGGAACCCCGATTTTTCCAGCATGGCCGTGACCTCCGCGGGGGCCCGGAAGATGCAGGTGCGCTTATGCCAGCGTGTCCGGAGGATTTCGAGCTTC
>JAPLJL010000010.1 GCA_026388615.1 Pseudomonadota bacterium
GTTTTAACCTCGGCGGCGTCCAGCCAATGCCGGGCCGGGAACAGGAAGGGAATATCCACATCCTTGATCCGGCACAAGGATTTATCCAGCGCGCCGCAATCATAATAATTAATAGTCACCTTGCTTTTTTCCACTGTTCCCTGGGGAATAAGTTCGGAGGGAAAGAAAGCCCGGGGAAAAATCACGCCCGATTCGGCGGTCGTAACCCCCACGGCAAAGACCGGATCCGGGGGCGCCAGCGCCACACCCTCGTCCTGAGCCGCTTCGTTTTCCAGATCGGCAACGTCTCCGGTCTCCTCCTCGAAATCGGCCACGCTCTGGCCGGCATCAATCTCGGTCGCCAGGGACTGGGCCTGCGCGGATTCCTCCTGGGAAGAGACCACCGCATTCCCTCCCCCCCCGCAGGCGGCCAGGAAAAGCAGGGCGCCACCCGTCAGAATAATTAGCCCGATTTTGCCTGACTGGTTTCTCTTCATTTCTTCTCCTCCTTTTGAATATTATTTCGGGCGTTCGCCCTTTCTACCAATATAAACCCGGGTCCGGGAAAAAGGGTTCATCTGTTCTGGATATTAGAATAATTACCGGTTGATGGGGGATTCCGTCATTCCGGCGAAAGCCGGAATCCAGGCGTTTTTCTTTTTTTGGGGGGCTCCTGTAAAATCCTTTGACCCCTTACGCCTCACGCCTAACGCCTCACGTCTTATTTTTTCAGGAGGAATGCCGGTGTTCCAAAACCAGCGACAAAACCGTGGTCAGCTTGGCGATATCCTGGTTGGCCTGGCGGAGGCGCTCGGCCAGCACCCGGCAGAGATTCTGGATCAGTTTAAAGGCCAGGAGGGGATTCTCCTGGACAATCCTCAGCAGGTCGTTATGGGAGAACTCGAACAGCCGGCAGGGGGTCAGGGCGGTGATCGTGGCCGTCCGGTTGGCGGGTTCCTCCCCCAGAAGTCCGTGCTCGCCGAAAATGGCATGGTCGTCTCCGGAATACTTGACCAGCCCCTTTTCCTCGGGCGTGGCCTTTCCGCCCAGCTGCGCGGGCAGGGCGATCCGGATGGAAACCGCGACCTGGCCTTCCATGAGAAGGTAAAGCTGGTTTCCGACCTCTCCCTCCCGGATTACCGCTTCCCCCGGTTCAATCCGGAGCGGCCGCAGGAGCTCCGTTATGCGTTTCAATTCCTCCTCTGCGAGTCCCGAGAAAATCGGGAAGGCGGCCAGAAGCTCGAATTCCTTATTCATGACTTGCCTCCCAAGAGCAAGGCCATATCCTTGGGCTCGACCTTCTGCTCATCGGCGGGGGCCAGTTCCACCTGGAGCTCGGAGCGCTGGGTCAGAATCTCGGGCTGGGTTTCAGACAACTTGCGGGTGATAAACTGGTCAATTGCCGAAGAATCGGTGGAGAGAATATCGGAAAGGGAAATCCCCTTCCGGGTTTCCGAAATCAGACCGATGGCCATGGCTTGCTCCTTCTCCCGAAAATACTGGAAGACATCCTGAAAAGTTTTCCCCGCCAGGCTTTCGGGGATCAGGGAGATTTTCAGGGATTTGGCCGACCCGGGCTGGAGGAGCATATTCAGGGTCCGGGGGATCCCGGAGGAAAAAACCCCGCTGGCCAGGATGAAGGGGGTGTAGGAATCGCCGCAGACAATCTCGTTCACCCGGGCCCGCCGGAGATGGGGGATGTTCTCCTCCTGCTGGATTTCGGCAATGATCCGGAGACTGGGATTGGCCGCCCGGAGGGCCAGGGCCGCGAGGATGGTCCTTTCGTCGGTCCGTTCCGGGAAGGTGAAATCGGAAAGGATCAGGGCCGCCTGGGCCCGGGCCGCGTTTCCCTGCTTTAAAATTTCCTCGTGCACGTAGTCGCCCCGGAGAAAATGCAGGTGCCGGTCCTTGGTCTGGGACATGACCTCCATTATCTTTTCCTCCTCCGCCTGGTTGATCACCAGGATCGGGAGATTGTCGGGATACATCTTGCGGATCGCGCCGATAATCCGGATCAGGCGGAAGTTGTATCCGCAGATGATCAGGTGCCCGGTTAAGATGATTTTTTCCATTCCCAACCCCCTCAGGATTTTTCTTTCGACCAGGACCGAAGCCACGGTACCGGTGATGAGCGACATGGAAATCACACCCAGGAACATCACCCCCGCGGCCAGGATTCTTCCGATTCCCGTCTGCGGGACTATGTCTCCATAACCGGTGGTGGAAGCCGTGACCATGGCCCACCAGAAAGCGTCCCCCAGTCCGCGGAAACCCTCATTGGCCCCCTGGCTTTCAAAGAAAGACACCAGGAGAACCAGGGTGATGAAAATGGTGATGATGGAAGAGAAAAGCAAAACCCGGCTGTTCAGAAGCAGCCGGACTCTTCCCCAGGATATAGAAGACATGACCTTGTTATTTTACCAGATAATGGGACCGGGGTTGAGATTTGACCTGATTAAAGCAAAACCCCTCACCTTCTCTTCTCCCCGCGGGGAGGTGTTGAAGGTGAGGGGAAAATTTATGTTTCGGACAGCGCCTGATCCGGGTTTTCAGCTGAAGAACCGGATCACCCGGGGAATCCACTCGGCGAAGGACGAGTAGGTGATGCAGACCGAGATCCCGAGTCCCAGTACCAGGAGGATTAGGCCCACCATCCGGCCGACCTTGGCCAGGACGGGAGAGGCGGGGGGAACCTGGTGCCAGAAAAGGGAGTTGTCCTTTTGCACCCGTTCCAGTTCGGCCGGGCGGTCTTCTGCGAATTCATGCATGCTCATCCGCCCGGTCACGATCACCATGTCCATCGGGAACTTTTCGCGGCGGAGGTGGGCATTGAAGAAATGAATGAAGAAGATAAAGCAGACCGCCAGGGAGGCTTCGATCCCGTGGATGATGGTCGACATGCTAATCGCGAAGCCGGGCAGCAGGCGGGTGAAGAAAGCCGGGAACCAGAGGATCAGGCCGGTCAGCCCGAGGGCGAAATTCCCCCAGGCCTCGGCGAAGAAATCGAATTTTTCCCAGTAGGCCCAGCGGTCGATCTTCGGGCGTCTGCCCCCGATGCAAAACCAGATCACCATCTGGACGACGTGAATGACGTCTTCCACCCGGGGAATGATCGAGTCGGGCCCCCAGAAAAGCCCCTTCTCCCGCTTGATCACGAAGCGGAAGGCGATTTCCGCGAAATAGAGGCCGATATAAATGAAGGTCAGGATCGCCCCGGCCCGGTGCAGGTAGCGGGCGTTTTCGTAACCGCCCAGGGCCGAGAGAATCATTTTCGCCCAGGCCCAATCATGGAACTTCAGGGGAATCCCGGTGAAAGCCAGGATAAAAAACGCGATCACGACCAACAGGTGGATGAACCGCTGGTAACCGGAAAGCCGGAGAATCTCCCGGGTCTCGACCGGTCCGGAGCCGGCCTGTGCTGGGGTGTGAGCTACTTCTGACATGTTAAGCACCTCCTCCGGTTTCGGACGGGGGATTGGATCCCGAACCTTTCTTCTTCTTCCGGTTTTCCAGCCAGTCCCGGACAAACCAGAGGATCGAATGGGGAACCCACAATCCGAAGGCAAAGCACACAATCAGCATCATGACTAAATAAGTCCAGAACTCGATCGGGCTCTTCTTGAGGGAGAACCTGTCGCTATGCACATCGTACTGGGAGAACTTGGTCGTGGCGTCCTTGTGACAGTACAGGCAGGTGGCGAGAACCCTTTCCTTGGAAACGTTGGACTGCGGGTCGGAAGCCGGCAGGATCTCGTGAGCCGAATGGCAGTCCCAGCAGAGCGGCATGTCCTTCGTTTCGCCCAGGTCGACGACCTTCCCGTGGTAGGTATCTAAATAGGTTCGCTGGTAATCTTCGTGGCACTGGCCGCACTGGTCCAGGGAGGTTTTCTTGTATTTATCGGTACTGCTCTTCAGGATCTGGTGGGTCCCGTGGCAACGCAGGCAATCCGGCGCCGCGGCGGGATCGGCCTCAAAAACCTGGGCGTGGATCGACTTCTTGTAAGCCTCCATCTCCTGGGAATGGCAGATCCCGCAGTCAACCTTCCCGGGTTGATCCTGAGGATGGGCATCCGTGATCCCGGTATGGCAGCTGGTGCAGGAAAGATTCCCGTGAACGGACTGGAGGTAATCCTTCTGCTCCACGAAAAGGGATTGGGTCTTCCCGCCCGCGAGATCCTTTTTCAGGTCCTTGTCCGCGTGGCAGGACAGACAATTCACAGGCTCCTGCGCCCCGAGAGTCAGGGGCAGAAGGAGGGTTAGGGCCGACGCGTAAAATAGTTTTATGATCTTCATTACTTTTTCTTCGGGTGACATTCCATGCATTTGGTCGGAGCCTTTTTCCCAGCCGCGACTTCCTTCTTATGGCAATCGATGCAGGCCTTATGGTAAGCATCTTTCAGGGCCGGGGCCTTGTCCTTTTTCACGGCGGGATCGTGGCAGGCCGAGCATTTCTTCACCGTGGCGTCGCCATCTTTATATTCATGGTGGCAATCCACGCATTTATTCTTGTATTTATCCACGTGGTCCTTGTGATTCAGATCCACGGGAGCAAAGGTTTTCTGAATTTCATTGATCGTGATTTTGTCGGGGGCTGCGGGAGATGCAGTCTGCGCCCGGGAGGACATCAAAAATAAAACCCCGGCGATAGCCACCGCCCCGATTCCGATGAATTTTAACGTTTTCATCTCGATCTTCCTCCTTATGTTATATAAACCGCCGTTAGTGTATACAATTCAATTTAAGCCTGTCAAGCCCGGCAACTAAATTTTGCGAAAGACCTTTGCTTGACGGATTCGATCTATCTTTCCTAGAATTTGCTCCAGACATATGGAGGAAAATGAATATGCCTAATTACGCCGGGAAAAATGGGTGGATTCTGATCACTTCAGTTTTTTTACTTCTCGCCCTCACCTCGCGAACCGAAGCGGGCAGCAAAATAATCCTGACCAAGTTCAGTCAAATGACCGACATCAACGATCGGGACAGTAAGATGAACAGCCTGGCCCGGGAACTAGGGCTGACCGCCGCCGCCATTCCCCTGGCCCCCGCGGAACCCCTGGGCCTCGTCCCGGGTCTGGATATCGGTCTCGGGATTTCCGTGGCGGATATCCATGATGAAAACGCCTATTGGGATGACGCGGTGGCGGACGGGAAACCGATGCCCGTCCTGATCCTTCCCCAGATCATCGTCCGCAAGGGAATCCCCTGGGGGATCGATCTCGGCGCCACCTACACCCCCACGGTGATCGGGAGCAATCTCTCCCTGCTGGGCGCGGAAGCCAAATGGTCGTTCGTCAAGGGATCCATGCTGACGCCGGCCCTCGCCCTCCGGGTGGATTACCACCACGCTTTCGGCGCTTCGGATTTCAGCCTGCAAACCCTTTCCACCGACATCTCCATCAGCAAGGGTTTCGGCCCGTTAAAACCATATACCGGGATCGGAATGGATTTTATTTTCTTCAACCCCGACGCGTTCACCCACCTGAAAAAAACCGACCCTCGGGAACTGAAAGGTTACGCCGGGGTCAGGATCAAGCTCCTGCTGATCCAGATCGTCCCGGAAATCGACCTCGCCAGAAATTTCCTGATTTACAGCCTGAAGGTCGGGCTCATTCTCTAGCCAGAAAACAGGGCATAGCGCATAGGGCATAGAGCATAGGGCAAAGCGTTCATCTGGTTTATTTAGTTCATTTGGTTCTTCTGGTTTCCGAGCTCTGCGAGCCCGACGAAGCT